>JALTAZ010000017.1 GCA_027075555.1 Micavibrio sp. | reverse complement strand
ATATTTCTGATGGCACTGATGATGTAATATTGCGCGCCAATGGCTGTGTTGTTGCCTTTGACGGATTTTTAACACTCTATCAAGAAGATAGCGATGATGATGAAAACGCAAATGATAATAACCGTCACTTACCGCCAATGAAAGAGCATGATCATACCAGGCTAGTTAATGCAACACCAAACCAGCATTTCACTCAGCCACCGCCGCGTTATTCAGAGGCCTCTCTTGTTAAAAAGCTGGAGGAATTGGGCATTGGCAGACCTTCTACTTACGCATCAATTATGCAAGTATTGCGTGATCGTAATTATGTGAAAATGGAAAAACGCCGTTTTGTCCCTGAAGATCGTGGGCGTTTAGTTACTACCTTTTTATCCAAATTTTTTGCGCGCTATGTTGATTATGACTTCACAGCTAACCTTGAAGAAGAACTTGACGCAATAGCAGCAGGAAAAGCTAACTGGAAAGAATCTTTACGATCATTTTGGATAGATTTTAAAGCGGCAATTGACGAGACCAAAGGGCTTACAATAACCGATGTAATTGATCACCTTGACACAGAGCTAAGCCCACACTTCTTCCCAAAAGGCGATGATAGTCGCATATGTCAAGCCTGTGCAGATAATAAAACCCTTAAGGGTGGTCGTTTGGGACTAAAACTTGGTAAGTTTGGCGCGTTTATTGGATGCTCTAACTATCCCGAATGTAAATTTACGCGCCCCCTTGTTATTCCTGATGGTGATGAAAATAATAATGCTTTATTGGCTAATGAACCAAAAATATTAGGAAAAGAACCCGGAAGCGGACGGACAGTGTCACTGCGCCGAGGTCCTTACGGCCCTTATGTGCAAATTGACCCCGCGCAAGAGCTAATTGATGAAGTTGCTTTAATAAATGCCCAATATCAAAAAGAATTCGAAGAAAAGGTTAAAAAAGCCAAAGAAGCTGGTAAAAAGAAAATCCCAAAAAAACCCAAGAAAAAAGCTCAGCCAAAGCCAAAACGTCAAGGACTTCCTGCTGGTGTAAATGCCGAAGATGTAACATTGGAAATTGCGCTTGATCTGCTATCTTTACCGCGTGATATTGGTAAACACCCTGAAACTGGCAAAATTATACAAGCTGGAATTGGTCGCTTTGGTCCCTTTTTAAAACATGATGGGGTATTTACTTCTTTACCCAAAGACGATGATATCATGCATATTGGTATGAATAGAGCCGTTGAAGTTCTGGCAGAAGGGGCAAAAAAACGCGCTGCTCGTGAAAAAGCAAAAAAAGCAACAGAAAAAGCCAACAAGCCCGAGTCTAAAAATAAGAAAAAACCAAAAAGGAAGGCGCATAAGAGATGATTATATATCTGTCCCCTTTAGAGTTTTTGGGTATCTGAAGTTTAAACACTAGTAAACTCGTTTTTTTGGTGGAAATGGATTAACTTCATCTGTCAAAGTTTTCATGGATACAGGACGATATTCAAACCTAGTTTTGCCTTTATCATCTATATATACGATTGTATGTTTCATCCATTTTTTATCATCACGATCAGGAAAATCTTCTCGCGCGTGTGCTCCACGCGATTCCTCACGATTAGCTGCCGAGTGCATAGCAACAACAGCTTGTGACATAAGGTTATCAAGCTCTAATACTTCAACAAGATCCGTATTAAAAATCATTGAACGATCCTTAATACCAAGATCAACTTTTTCGGCAAAACATTTATTTATTTTGGTAACTCCTTCTTCTAGAACTTCTCCTGTGCGAAAGACTGCCGCATGCTCTTGCATCGTTTTTTGCATTTTTAAACGAAGATCAGAAGTGGAAGTGCCTCCTTTGGCATAACGGTAATGATCAAGGCGATCAATTGCCTTGCTACCGTCATCACCGCTTAATGGTTTATGGGATTCGCCTGCTGTAACGGTTTTTGCCGCTGTAATTGCCGCCGCACGTCCAAATACAACAATATCCAATAAAGAGTTAGAGCCAAGACGATTTGCCCCATGTACGGAAACACACGCTGCCTCACCAATAGCCATCAATCCTGGTACAATTGCATTAGGATCTTTTTTGGTTGGCCTAATAACTTGAGCCTGATAATTGGTTGGAATACCACCCATGTTATAATGCGCAGTAGGGATAACAGGAATTGGTTCCTTAGTTACATCAACACCAGCAAAAATGCGTGAACTTTCTGCAATACCAGGAAGGCGCTCCATAATAACTTCGGGCTCTAAATGCATAAGATTAAGATATATATGATCCCTTTCAGGACCAACGCCACGACCTTCGCGAATTTCAATAGTCATTGAACGCGATACAACATCGCGCGACGCTAGATCCTTAGCTGACGGCGCGTAACGCTCCATAAAGCGTTCCCCTTCAGAGTTAGTAAGATAACCGCCTTCACCACGTACACCTTCAGTGATAAGACAGCCTGCACCATAAATCCCAGTGGGGTGAAATTGGATAAACTCCATATCCTGTAAAGGTAGCCCAGCACGCAATACCATCGCATTACCATCACCTGTGCAAGTATGCGCCGAGGTACAAGAAAAATAAGTGCGACCATAACCGCCTGTTGCCAATATAGTTTCATGAGCACGAAAACGATGTAATATGCCAGTGTCCAGATCCCAAGCCATAACGCCTAAACACACTCCATCATCACTCATTATAAGGTCAAGAGCAAAATACTCAATAAAGAACTGTGCTTTATGTTTTAACGCCTGAGTATAGAGAGTATGTAAAATTGCATGACCGGTACGATCTGCCGCTGCACACGTGCGCTGCGCGGGTTTACCTTCGCCAAATTCCGTAGTCATTCCGCCAAATGGACGCTGATATATTTTCCCTGCCATATTACGGCTAAAAGGAACACCGTAATGCTCTAGCTCAATAACTGCTGGTATGGCTTCACGGCACATATATTCGATTGCATCCTGATCGCCTAGCCAATCCCCCCCTTTTACCGTATCATACATGTGATATTGCCAACTATCATCACCCATATTCGATAGAGCAGCGGCGATCCCCCCCTGAGCAGCCACTGTGTGAGAACGCGTTGGAAAAACCTTGGACAAAATAGCTGTCTTCAACCCCTTCTCAGCGCAACCAAAGCCTGCACGCAAACCTGCACCACCTGCACCAACAACGACAACATCAAATTCATGATCAATTATTTCATAGCTTCTAGTCATTTTTTATTTTCCTAAACTGCGTTACTAAGCGAACTACACCCCAACTGTAAACGCTATCTTTAATATGCTAAATATACATAAGATTCCAAGAGTCATAATGAATATCTTCTGCCCTATTATGTTCATAATTTTAAACCATTCAGAGCTTATGTAATCCTCTGTAACAACTTGTAAGCCCAGCACAGCATGATACAAAACAGAAAAAATAAGAATTATCATTAAAACTGCATTAGCTGGCTGAGCAAGCCAAAACCTAAACTCATCATAACTTGCCCCTTGCAAACCAATTATAGACCAGATTAACCACACAATAAGCGGCGTAATTATTATTGCCGTTACTTTTTGCATCATCCAGTGATGACTACCATCGTGAGCAGAACCCAGCCCTTTAGCTTTTTTCAACGGAGTAGCAAAACTATCCTTATATTTATTTTCTGACATAATTATTTTACCTCACTTATTATTTCACTAATATAAGGACAACCAAATAACCACGTTACAATAGTTGCCACCACAGCAAACATTAAAACAACATAATTAGTGCGCATTGCCTGATCTTTTTCAAGAAAACGCCCTGCGTCCCAAAACATGTGACGAATGCCATTAAACATATGAAAATAAAGCGCAAAAGACCATAAAAACAAAATTATTAACCCAATCTTACTGCTTGCTACTATCATTACTAGATTATAATGCGCCTCGCTGCTGCCTGCTGCGATCAAGAATGCTGCGACAATTAGCATTCCTAATGTCAAAGAAACACCTGTTATTCGGTGAGATATAGACATAATGGCGGTAAGCGGTAGATTGTAAATTTGTAAGTGCGGAGAAAGAGGTCTTTGAACCTTGTTTGTAGTATCTGACATAATGGCTTATTCCTGCTTTAAAATATATGTTTTGTTAATGACTACGAAAACATCATAAACCCTGAAAAACATATTTCATAGATAGAATTATGGCTACTTCATATTAAATCAAGAATTTTTTTATAAAACGCACAACAAAACATTGTACATAATTACGCAAATATCGAAAATACAGTAAGTAAAACCTAAAACGCGCTCTTATCCATTTGCATAAGCGGTTTAGCACCGGCCATAATCATTTTAAATTTGGCATCACCTTCGGGCAACATGCGCGTCATAAAAAACTCTGCTGTTTGAAGTTTAGATTCATAAAATGCTTTATCCCCTTCACCGCTTTCCAGTTTTTCTTTGGCAACAAGCACCATTTTACACCACATATATGCCATTGCTACCAAAGCAAACTGGCGTAGATAATCCACACTTGCTGCGCCAGCTTCATCAGGATCTTTCAAGCCTTTTTGTGCAATTAGGGCGGTAGATTGTTGCAGTTTCATAAAAGATTTAGCAAGAGGAAATATAAATTCCTGCATATTGGTATTTGATTGGTGCTCGTTAATAAATTCCTGCACTGGATGGAAGAAGCGTCGTAACAACCTTCCAAAATTTTGAGGCATTTTACGCCCTACAAGATCAAGCGCCTGAATACCATTTGTGCCTTCATAAATCTGGGCAATCCTTGCATCACGCACATATTGTTCCATTCCCCATTCGGTAATATAACCATGCCCACCATAAATTTGCATCATCATATTTGCAACTTCATATCCCATATCAGTCTGATATGCTTTTAAAACAGGCGTCATCAATGCCACAAGATCATCAGCTTCTTCGCGCACTTTTTCATCTTCATGCTTATGAAATATATCTAAATTCATACCCGCCCAATAAGATAGAGCTCTCGCTCCTTCAGTAAATGACTTCCCAATAAGCAACATTCTGCGCACATCAGGGTGAACAATGATTGGGTCTGCTGGTTTATCAGGCTCTTTCACTCCTGAAACGCTACGCATTTGCAGGCGTTCTTTGGCATAAGCAACGCCATTTTGATAAGCAACCTCTGCAATGCCAAGCCCTTGCATTGCGACACCAAGGCGCGCTGCATTCATCATAGTAAACATTGCCCGCAGCCCTTTATTAGGATCACCCACAAGCCAGCCCTTTGCTGCATCAAAATTCAGCAAAGCTGTTGAGTTAGCATGAATGCCCATTTTATGCTCTATAGAGCCGCAAACTACGCTGTTGCGCTTTCCTACGCTTCCATCATCGTTGGGCAAAAATTTAGGCACAACAAATAAAGATATTCCCTTCACCCCTTTAGGAGCATTAGGCAACCTAGCCAACACAAGGTGGATAATATTTTCGGTTAAATCATGCTCTCCCGCGGATATAAAAATCTTAGTTCCAGTGATGCAATATGATCCATCATCATTACTATCTGCTTTGGTCTTAATTAA
>JALTAZ010000016.1 GCA_027075555.1 Micavibrio sp. | reverse complement strand
CATAATCCTTAAAATCACCAAAATATTTCGTAATCGCCGCTGTTAGCGTAGTCTTACCATGATCAACATGACCAATAGTTCCTATATTACAATGCGGCTTCGTCCGCTCAAACTTCTCCTTCGACATTTTAGCATTCCTTTCCTTTTAAAATCTTAATTAAGCACCAAGGCTTTCCTTAACCTCTTGAGCAATTTGCGCAGGCACTGGCTCATAATGATCAAACTGCATAGTATATTGCGCTCGTCCTTGAGACATCGAACGCAAATTATTAATATATCCAAACATATTTGCCAGTGGAACCATCGCGGTAACAACCTTTGCATTACCACGGTCATCCATCGCATTAACCTGACCACGACGCGAATTCAAATCGCCTATAATATCACCCATATATTCCTCTGGGGTTACAACCTCCACCTTCATCATCGGCTCAAGCAATTGAGCTCCGGCCTTTGTCATACCTTCCTTAAAAGCAGATTTAGCAGCAATTTCAAAAGCCATAACCGAAGAGTCAACATCATGATAAGCACCATCTGTAAGCGTTACTTTAAAATCAAGCACAGGAAAGCCTGCAATAATCCCTGTTTCCTTTGCAATTTCTAAGCCTTTCTTAACACCGGGTATATATTCCTTAGGAACATTACCTCCGACAATAGTATCCTCAAATACAAACCCTGAACCCGGTTCACCCGGCTCAAATGTTAGATCAATCTTAGCAAACTGCCCCGATCCACCTGTTTGCTTTTTATGCGTATAGCTTACATCCGCCTGTTTTGTAATTGTCTCACGATAAGCAACCTGAGGAGCACCAATATTTGCTTCAACCTTGAATTCACGCTTCATTCTATCAACAAGAATATCAAGGTGTAATTCCCCCATACCCCTCATAATTGTCTGACCAGATTCATGATCAACAGACACACGAAAAGAAGGGTCTTCTGCTGCTAAACGCTGAAGGGCGGCAGACATTTTTTCCTGATCAGCCTTTGTTTTGGGCTCAATAGCTATCTCTATCACAGGCTCTGGAAACTCCATACGCTCAAGCACTACCGGATTTTGCATATCGCACAAAGTATCCCCCGTAGTAGTATCCTTCATACCAACAAATGCAACAATATCACCGGCGTGTGCCACTGAAAGCTCTTCACGATCATTTGAATGCATCAAAAGCATACGACCTACGCGCTCACGCTTATCTTTAACAGAGTTCTTAACATACGAACCAGATTCAATTGTACCTGAATATATACGAGCAAACGTCAAAGAACCAACAAACGGATCATTCATAATTTTAAAAGCAAGCGCCGAAAACGGAGCATTATCATCTGGATCACGTGTATCTTCTTCATCAGAGCCAACCTTATGACCGTGAACAGCGCCAATATCAAGAGGCGAAGGCAAATACTCAACAACGGCGTCCAACATTGGCTGAACACCTTTGTTTTTAAAGGCCGAGCCACAAATAACTGGAACAAAGTCACCTGCTATTGTTCCTTTACGGATACATCTTTTCAAAGTCTTAATATCAGGCTCATTACCTTCCAGATAAGCCTCCATGACATCATCATCTTGTTCAACTGCAATTTCTATCATTTTTTCACGATATTCAGCAGCCTTATCAGCCAAATCAGCAGGTATATCTTCCTCATGGAATTTAGCACCAAGATCCTCGGCCTCCCAAACAATGGCTTTCATCTTAATAAGATCAACAACGCCAGCAAAATCACTTTCAGAACCTATAGGCAACTGCAAAACCATAGGAACAGCGCCTAGACGACTTACAATCATATCAACCGTATTGTAAAAATCCGCACCAATCTTATCCATTTTATTAACAAAACACATGCGAGGAACAGAATATTTATCGGCCTGACGCCATACCGTTTCAGTTTGCGGCTCAACCCCAGCATTAGCATCAAAAACGGCAATAGCTCCGTCAAGAACACGCAAAGAACGCTCAACCTCAATTGTAAAATCGACGTGACCTGGAGTATCAATAATATTCAAACGAAAACGCTGCCCATCATAATTTCCACCCTCTGGACCATTCCAAAATGTTGTAGTAGCCGCCGAGGTAATTGTAATACCGCGCTCTTGCTCTTGCTCCATCCAGTCCATAGTGGCCGCACCATCATGCACTTCACCAATCTTATGAGACTTACCAGAGTAGTATAACACGCGCTCTGTTGTTGTTGTCTTACCAGCATCAATATGTGCCATAATTCCAAAATTACGATAATTTTCTATTGCATGTTCGCGTGCCATAATCAGTTTTCCTTAAACTAGCGTATTATTTTATTACCATCTATAATGAGCAAATGCCTTATTAGCATCAGCCATTTTGTGCGTATCATCACGTTTTTTAATCGCGCTACCGCGCTCATTTGCTGCGTCATAAAGTTCCGCGGCCAAACGATCACGCATTGTATTCTCACCACGCTTACGCGCAGCAGCAATAAGCCAACGCATCGCCAACGCAAGAGCGCGATCACTACGAACCTCAACAGGAACCTGATAAGTCGCACCACCCACACGACGAGAACGAACTTCTAAGCTTGGCTTAACATTTTTTAAAGCTGTATGAAACAAACCAAGCCCAACGCCCTTAGCACTAATAGACACATCCACTGCCTCAGCGCCTTCTTTATTCTCATTCACCGGCTTTTTACCATCAAGGATTTCTATAGCACCATAAACTATTCCCTCTGCAGTTGATTTCTTACCATCAAGCATCAAATTGTTTATGAACTTAGAAAGCACAAGATCCGCAAATTTTGGATCTGGCAAAATAACTCTTTTATCTGCTCTACGACGACGTGACATCTAACTCTTCTTTCCTATTAACTAAATCTTTAACTCAAATCATGTAAATGATATTTATCAATATAACTACTCACCATCTCTTCAGGAGTAACCTCATCTTCATTATACTCGCCTAGCATTTGATAAACCTGCTCTGCATTCAAAGTAACTGAAGAACCCTTCGCTATCTCCTGAAACTGGGATATATCAACCTCACCTAATTCTTTAGACATTGTAAAAACTCCTTAAAATTACTTAGGACGCTTTGCGCCATAACGCGAGCGTGACTGCTTACGATCTTTAACACCTTGCGTATCCAAGGTACCACGAATAATTGTGTAACGCACACCAGGTAAGTCCTTCACACGACCACCACGCACAAGAACAACCGAGTGCTCCTGCAAATTATGCCCCTCACCAGGGATATAGCAAATAACCTCTACACCCGTTGTAAGGCGAACTTTAGCAACCTTACGTAAGGCCGAGTTAGGCTTTTTAGGAGTAGTTGTGTAAACACGGGTACAGACCCCACGCCTTTGAGGATTACTTTTCAGAGCTCTATTCTTCTTGGCTTTAACAACCCTCTTACGGGGATTGCGTATCAATTGTTGAATGGTTGGCATTTATCAAACCTTCTTAAATTCTATATCTCATTTTTCGATGGAGGCATTTAGCGCGGATTTATACATCATGTCAAACAATAAAAACGTTTAAGATGATATATTTTCCGCAGAGCATCCGACAATTTCGTACCACGCCACATAATACTAGTGAACCGAAACTGCTTTTACCGGATGTTGCACGCCCATACTAATACACAAAACATATTCTGAACGCCCATCACAGTGGCGCGGAATATAGGGGATAGATTTGCTTACGTCAAGAAAAGTTTTATACTTTTTTAATAAATTACAAATTTTATTGCCGCAGCAAAAAAGGAGCTCTTATACAAGCTCCCTTTTTAGGCAATATATATACAGTTTTTAACCGCTAGCAACCTCTTTCTTACCATCATCAGATGACCTTTCTGCACCATCTGAACTTTCTGGCAGTGCTGCTACATCATCTGAAACGACCGAAGCCACTAGATCTTTATGCGCAGGCATATTGGCAATTGCAACCTCATCACGACCAGCAGCAACACGCTTAATCTCATTAACATAAGCCCCTGTACCAGCAGGAATTAAGCGACCAACAATAACATTCTCTTTTAGGCCATAGAGCTTGTCAACCTTACCATTTACAGCTGCCTCTGTAAGAACACGTGTTGTTTCCTGGAATGACGCCGCAGAAATAAATGAACGTGTCTGAAGCGATGCTTTTGTAATACCCTGCAACACAGGCTTACCTTCAGGTGGTATTTTACCATCAGCAATATATGATTGACGAACCTCATCAAATTCTTGACGATCAACTGTTTCACCAACCAAGTATGTAGAATCGCCTACCGAGTGTACCTCAATTTTTTGCATCATCTGACGCACTATAACTTCTATATGCTTATCATTAATCTTAACACCTTGCAGGCGATAGACCTCTTGTACCTCGTTGGTTAAATAAGACGCTAAGGCCTCAACTCCAAGGACATTAAGTATATCATGCGGCACAAGCGCACCATCAAGAATAGGGTCTCCCTTACGAACAAAATCACCTTCGTGCACAGCCAAATGACGCCCCTTTGGAACAAGATATTCTGTAGCATCTTCATCTGCATTTGCAGGACGAACAGTAATTCTGCGCTTAGACTTATAATCCTTACCAAACTCTATATAACCATCTTGCTCACTAATAACAGCAAAATCCTTAGGCACGCGAGCCTCAAACAACTCTGCCACGCGAGGTAGCCCTCCTGTGATATCACGTGTTTTAGATGTTTCGCGCGGAATGCGCGCTATGATGTCACCGGCTCTAACTTCTTGCCCATTTTCAACAGAAAGAACAGAATCTACTGACAGATAATAATTAGCAGGCATTCCATTGTCCAAGTTTATAACATTGCCCTTCTTATCAAGCAAGGAAACGCGGGGCTTCAAATCACCACCTTTCGGCTGTGACCTCCAATCAATAACCTTCTTAGAGGCAATTCCTGTTGCCTCATCAATATTATCGGCAACAGATACACCTTCAACCAAATCATAGAAATGAGCTACACCATCTTTTTCAGTAATGACCGGCAACGTGTATGGATCCCACTCTGCCATTTTATCACCAGCTTTTACTTTAGCCCCATCTTTAACAAGCAATTTAGCACCATAAGGAACCCGGTGCGTAGCTTTCTCATCACCTTTTTTATCCAATAGCGCCACTTCAGTATTTCGTCCCATAACAATATCAACACCTTCAGAATTTTTGACAATATTCTGATTGCGTATTTCAACTTTACCGTCAATATTGGCATCAACATGTGAGCGCTCAGCACTTCTTTGCGCTGCACCACCAATATGGAATGTCCGCATTGTGAGCTGAGTACCTGGTTCACCAATTGACTGAGCGGCCATAACACCAACAGCCTCCCCAATATTAACCTCCGTTCCACGTGCTAGATCACGACCATAACATTTCGCACAAACACCATGATTTTCTGCTTCACAAGTAAGAACTGACCTAACTTGTATTTCATCAATACCAGCTTCATCTATACGTTCTGCCATAGCCTCATCAATCATCTCTGATGCATAAGCAATAACCTCTCCTGAGATCGGGTCCTTAATATCATAAGAAGGGGTGCGCCCTAAGACTCTTTCAGATAAAGGCACAACAACATCAGCACCATTCATAACAGCACGCATTTTTATACCACCCTCAGTTTCACAATCAACTTCGGTAATAATTGCATCTTGTGCGACATCAACAAGACGGCGTGTCAGATAACCAGAGTTAGCTGTTTTAAGAGCCGTATCCGCTAGACCCTTACGCGCACCGTGAGTGGAGTTGAAATATTCAAGAACACTTAGACCTTCTTTAAAGTTAGATATAATCGGATTTTCAATGATTTCACCAGAAGGCTTAGCCATAAGACCGCGCATACCAGCAAGCTGACGAATCTGTGCAGCAGATCCCCGAGCGCCAGAATGAGCCATCATGTAAACAGCATTCAGCCCCTTGGAAATATCAGAAATACCTTTCATCATCTCATTTGCAACATCATCTGTTGCTTTTGACCAAATATCAATTACCTTGTTATATTTCTCGCCTTTAGTAATAAGACCATCCATATATTGTTGTTCAAATTCACCAACTTTTCCATTTGCCTCATCAACAATTTTCTTTTTGCTTTCAGGAATGATCAAATCATCCTTTCCAAAAGAAATACCAGAAATACACGCATATTTAAAACCTAACTTCATCATACGGTCACAAAAAATAACTGTTTCTTTCTGACCACAATGACGGTATACGGTATCAATCATATTTGAAATTTCTTTTTTGGTTAGCACCTGGTTAAGCAAACTAAAAGGAACTTTTGGGTGACGAGGTAAAAGCTCAGACATGATAATACGCCCCGGCGTAGATTCGACTATTTCAGTCTTCTTCTCACCATTTTCATCAACACCATGATAGCGACATTTAACCTTAGCATGTAAAGATACCTCGTGATTTTCAAGCGCGTGGGCTATCTCTCCAGCTCCGCGAAAAATCATTCCTTCACCTTTTTCACCATCAATCGCGATTGACAAGTAATAAAGACCAAGAACAATATCCTGAGATGGAACAATAATTGGCTTACCATTTGAAGGTGATAATATATTATTAGTTGCCATCATTAAACAACGTGTTTCAAGCTGAGATTCTATAGAAAGAGGAACATGAACAGCCATCTGATCCCCGTCAAAATCAGCATTAAACGCGGTACAAACAAGCGGATGAAGCTGAATCGCTTTACCTTCGATCAAGACAGGTTCGAATGCCTGAATACCAAGACGGTGAAGAGTCGGCGCACGGTTAAGCATAACTGGGTGTTCACGGATAACCTCTTCAAGAATATCCCAAACCTCTGGACGCTCTTTTTCTACCATTTTCTTAGCGGCTTTAACAGTAGACGCCATGCCATAAAGCTCTAGCTTATGGTAAATAAATGGCTTAAACAGCTCTAAAGCCATTTTCTTTGGCAAACCACATTGATGGAGTTTTAACTCAGGTCCAACAACAATAACCGAACGACCTGAATAATCCACGCGCTTACCCAAAAGATTCTGACGAAAACGACCCTGCTTACCTTTAAGCATATCAGACAAAGACTTAAGCGGACGCTTATTGGCTCCGGTAATTACGCGACCACGACGACCATTGTCAAACAAAGCATCAACAGATTCTTGAAGCATACGCTTTTCATTGCGCACAATAATATCAGGTGCGCGAAGCTCAATAAGACGTTTCAAACGATTATTGCGGTTGATAACGCGGCGATATAAATCATTAAGATCAGACGTTGCAAAACGACCACCATCAAGGGGAACTAATGGACGCAATTCCGGAGGTAATACAGGAACAACATCTAAAATCATCCATTCAGGACGAGTTCCCGAATTAATAAAGGCCTCTAAAAGCTTAATGCGTTTTACATATTTTTTACGTTTTGCCTCAGAGTTAGTTTCTCTCAAATCTTCTTCGACTTGAGCTAGTTCTTCTTCAAGATCAAGAGCAGAAAGAATTTCTTTCATAGCTTCCGCGCCTATGCCTGCGCGAAAATTCTCTTCTCCATACTCATCTTGAGCATCATAATACTCTTCTTCTGTCAAAAGCTGATACGGCTTTAATGGAGTCATGCCCGGCTCAATAACAATGAAATTTTCAAAGTAAAGAACGCGCTCAAGCTCCTTTAATGTCATATCCATAATCAAACCAATGCGAGAGGGCAAAGATTTTAAGAACCAAATATGCGCAACTGGAGAAGCAAGATCAATATGCCCCATACGCTCACGACGAACCTTTGTAAGAGTAACCTCAACGCCACATTTTTCGCAAATAATGCCCTTATATTTCATACGCTTATACTTACCGCAAAGACACTCATAATCTTTTACAGGTCCAAATATACGCGCGCAAAATAGACCATCTTTTTCTGGCTTGAACGTGCGGTAATTTATTGTTTCTGGTTTTTTTACCTCACCAAAAGACCAAGAGCTTATCTGTTGTGGTGATGCAATAGATATTCGTATGCTATCAAAGCTTTGAGGGCCTGTTGGTTGACCAAATAAATTCATGAGTTCGTTCATTGTGTTTCCCTTTTCTTTTCTGGGCTATTCTTTATATACTTATACACTTAAGACTTGGCACCTGATTGCTTTAAATCAACGTTCAAACATAGAGCTCTTAACTCCTTAGTTAGAACGTTAAAGCTCTCTGGAATACCAATCTCGAAATTATCTTCGCCACGGACGATAGATTCATAGACCTTAGAGCGACCAGCAACATCATCGGACTTGACCGTAAGCATCTCCTGCAAAGTATAGGCCGCACCGTAAGCCTGCAACGCCCATACCTCCATCTCACCGAAACGCTGACCACCAAATTGTGCTTTACCACCAAGCGGTTGCTGCGTAACTAGTGAATATGGCCCGATCGAACGTGCGTGGATTTTATCATCAACCAAGTGGTGTAGTTTTAGCATATACATTACACCAACGGTAACATCACGGTGGAAATATTCACCAGTACGGCCGTCAATCAAGCGCATCTGACCTGACTTATTAAGACCAGCTTTTTCAAGCAAATCAGTAATATCTTTGTCATGAGCACCATCAAAAACCGGAGTTCCCATTGGCACACCAGCGCGCAAATTATTAGCCATTTCTAAAATTTCAGAATCATTTAGATCATTGACTTTTTCTTTATACTCTCGCTCTCCATAAACAACCTTCAATTTATCATTAAGCTCTTCCAGCTCTTCCGAAGTTGGGTTCTTGCGATCTTGGAACATATCAATAATCTCACCAATTTGTTTACCCAAATTGGCAGATGCCCACCCCAAATGCGTTTCAAGAATCTGACCAACATTCATACGCGATGGAACACCAAGGGGGTTAAGAACAATGTCAACTGTACGACCATCTTCAAGATAAGGCATATCTTCTTGCGGCATGATGCGAGAAACAACCCCCTTATTACCGTGACGCCCAGCCATCTTATCACCAGGCTGCATCTTACGCTTAACAGCAACAAAAACTTTAACCATTTTCATCACACCAGGAAGAAGCTCATCACCACGCTGTAGTTTTTCAACTTTATTTTCAAAACGGTGCTTCAAGTCATCAATAGCCGCATCAAAAGTTTTTGACATTGCCTCAATCTCTTCCATGCGCGCCTCATCAGCAACAGCAATTTGACGCCACAACCCACGCTTCATGCCATCAAGCAAAGCACGAGTTACCACGCCACCTTTTTTAAGCGGTTCACCTTTCGGAGCAGATGCAACAATCTGACCTTCAAGCATTTGCGCTAGACGACCATAGAAACCATCTTCAAGAATACGGCGCTCATCATCACGGTCTTTCGCTAAACGCTCTATCTCCTCTTGCTCGATTGACATTGCTCTAGCGTCTTTATCAACCCCTCTACGGTTAAATACACGCACCTCAACAACCGTACCTGAAGCGCCAGGAGGAAGACGAAGAGAAGTATCCTTGACATCTGCAGCCTTTTCTCCAAATATTGCCCGCAATAATTTTTCCTCTGGTGTCATAGGGCTTTCACCTTTGGGTGTTACCTTACCACATAAAATATCACCAGGGTGAACCTCTGCACCAATATGAACTATCCCCGCTTCATCAAGGTGCTTAAGAGCCTCCTCACCAACATTTGGAATATCACGAGTAATTTCTTCTGCTCCCAAACGAGTATCGCGAGCCATAACCTCAAACTCTTCAAGATGTATAGAGGTAAACACATCATCGCGAACTATAGTTTCGTTTATAAGAATGGAATCCTCAAAATTATAGCCATTCCAAGGCATAAAAGCCACGGTAACATTGCGACCAAGAGCCAGCTCCCCAAGATCAGTTGACGGACCATCAGCAATTATATCACCAGGCTTAACTTCATCTCCTACACGAACAAGTGGGCGTTGATTTATACAAGTATCCTGATTTGAACGCTGAAATTTTGATAATTTATATATATCAACTACAGGCTCATCCGCACTTATTATATCTGTTGCCTGAACAACTACACGCTGAGCATCAACCTTAGTTACCACACCAGCGCGCCTAGCAACAACCGAAGCCCCAGAATCACGAGCAACAATTGCCTCCATACCCGTACCAACAAGAGGAGAGGTAGAGCGCAACAAAGGCACAGCTTGGCGCATCATATTTGACCCCATGAGAGCGCGGTTAGCATCATCATTTTCTAAGAAAGGAATAAGAGATGCCGCAACAGAAACCATCTGCCTTGGCGATACATCCATATATTCTATCTGCTCTCCAGTAGCCATAACATTTTCACCAGCCTTACGACATGAAACTAAATCAGCCTCAAAGCTACCATCTTTATTTATTACAGAGTTAGCCTGAGCAATAGTGTACTTAGCCTCCTCCATCGCAGACATATAAACAACTTCTGATGTCACCTTACCATTTTCTACTTTGCGATATGGACTTTCAATAAACCCATATTGGTTAACACGAGCAAAAGTCGCCAATGAGTTAATCAAACCGATATTTGGCCCTTCTGGTGTTTCAATCGGACATATGCGACCATAATGAGTTGGGTGAACATCGCGAACTTCAAAACCTGCACGTTCACGCGTTAAACCACCTGGCCCTAGAGCAGACAAGCGACGCTTATGCGTAATTTCAGATAGCGGATTCGTCTGATCCATAAATTGCGAAAGCTGAGATGATCCAAAAAATTCACGAACAGCCGCCTGAGCAGGCTTAGAATTAATCAGATCATGCGGCATATATGTATCAATTTCAACCGATGACATGCGCTCACGAATTGCACGCTCCATACGAAGTAAACCAATACGCACCTGATTTTCCATCAACTCACCAACTGAACGAACACGACGATTACCAAGATTGTCTATATCATCAACCTCTCCCCTACCATCTTTTAATCCATGAAGATACTTAACTATAGCTAAAATATCATCTTCACATAAAACTCGGAATTGATCATCAGCACCAAGATCAAGACGCGCATTCATCTTCACACGACCAACGGGCGATAAATCATAACGCTCTGCATCAAAAAACAAGGACTCGAACAACGCTTGAGCAGATTCAACAGTTGGTGGCTCACCTGGACGCATAACACGATATATGTCAATCAAAGCTTCTTCGCGAGTATCGCACTTATCAGCCATCAAAGTGTTACGCATATATGGACCAACATTAAGGTAATCAATATTTAAAAGGTCTAACTCCTTAACATTTGCCCTATCTAATTTTTCAAGATCTCCTTCTTCTATTTCATGTCCTGCCTCAAACATAACTAAACCGGTCTTTGCATCAAAAATATCTTTAGCCAAGAACTTACCTACAATTTGTTCTGGCTGCATCAATATATCTTTAAGACCATTTTCAACTAATTTTTTAGCCTTGCGCGGCGTTATTTTAGACCCCTCCTCGGCTACCACATCACCAGTCTTTGCATCAACAAGATCATAAGGTAATTTGACACCACGCAAAGCATCACCATCAAAGGGAGTTTTCCAACCCTTAGCATCTTTCTCATATCTTATTGAATCATAGACTATACTAAGAATTTCCTCATTAGACATACCCTGAACCATCAATGGATCCACCTGCTCATCATTGGCTTCAGCCTTAGCTCTAAGTTTTCTAGTCTCTGCACTATCCAGACAACGCAAAAACGTTGTTAAGGGCAACTTACGACGACGATCAATACGCACATACATGAGGTCTTTTGCATCAAACTCAAAATCAAGCCACGAACCACGATAAGGAATAACACGCGCAGAGAACAGATACTTACCTGATACATGTGTTTTGCCATTATCATGATCAAAGAACACCCCCGGAGATCTGTGCATTTGTGACACGATAACACGCTCAGTACCATTAACAATAAACGTACCATTCTCGGTCATCATCGGCATATCAACCAAATAAACATCTTGTTCTTTAATATCACGGATAGAGCGCAAACCCGTATCCTCATCAACATCAAATACCGATAAACGCAAGGTTGTACGCAATGGAGCTGCGTAAGTCATCCCACGTTGCTGACACTCTTCAACATCATATTTAGGATCTTCAAACTCATATTTTACAAAGTCAATCTCAGCCTTATCACCAAAATCACGAATAGGAAAAACAGAAGACAAAACCTCTTCTAGACCAACTACTTCACGATCTTCTGCTGGAACATCTTTTTGCTGAAAACGCTCATATGAATCACGTTGAAGTTCAATCAAATTTGGCATTTCCGCAACTTCATCAATACGACCAAAATTACGGCGCACCCTCTTGCGCCCCGTAAAACTTTCTATAGAGTTAGCGGAAATATATTTTTTTGATATTTTCTTGGCTTTTGCTGCACACATCTTGATTCTACCTTTTCCATTTTCGTTGCTCTGAAAAGCAAAACAACCACTTATCAGCATCGCATTACGAAGCCAAAGCGGTTTAATTTAATGTTTTTATACCTTTATTATAAGGTCTGTAAAATATAACAGTATCACGTTCATTCCAGAAACTTTGCTAGCTATATGACCCACGACAAGGCTAATGTCAACCTTTAAAATCGCTCACAAGCGAAAAAAGCACTCCCCACATTTAAAAGCGGGAAATGCTATATCAAACAATTCAATATTACTTAAGAGCTACAGTTGCACCAGCAGCTTCCAATTTAGCTTTAATCTCTTCAGCTTCTGCTTTCGCAGCACCTTCTTTAACGGCCTTACCACCAGCTTCAACAAGTTCCTTAGCCTCTTTCAAACCAAGCCCTGTAATTGCGCGAACTTCTTTGATAACGGCAATTTTATTTCCACCAGCAGCTTCAAGAATAACGTCAAAATCTGTCTTCTCTTCAGCAGCAGCCTCACCACCAGCGCCGGCAACAACAGCAACAGGAGCCGCAGCAGCAGCGGTAACGCCCCACTTCTCCTCAAGAAGCTTTGAAAGCTCAGCAGCCTCTAAAACACTCAATTCTGATAGTTGATCAACGATTTTTTCCAAATTTGCAGCCATAATATTTTCTCCTTTAACTATAATAATTTCGCTGTTTGAACTTTTAATAATTAACCTTTTTCACCATAGGCCTTCGTTACACCCACAAGATCTCTAGCCGGTGCAGCAGTTACGCTTGCAATTTTTTGAGCCGGAGCTTGTAACAACCCAACAAGTTTAGAACGAAGCTCATCAAGAGATGGTAATTTAGCAATAGCCTCAACACCCTTATCATCAAGAACCATATCCCCTAACGCACCACCAAGTATAATGAGCTTATCATTACCTTTTGCAAATTTATGTGCAACCTTAGCAGCAGCAACAGGGTCTTGCGATGTTGCAACCCCAGTAGGTCCTACAAATAACTCTTCCAGAGATTCAAATCTTGTTCCTTTAAGAGCAAGCTTAGCTAATGAATTTTTTGTTACCTTGAAACTACCCCCTTCTTTACGCAACTCTGAACGCAACTCTGAAAGATCAGAAACACTCAAACCAGAGTAATGCGTAACAACTACCAACTCATCATCACTAAAGCGCTTATTAAGCTCTTTAATTTCTTCTTCTTTTTGCGCCCGGCTCATGCCCATAGGTATTACTCCTAAATTTGTTATACTAAAACCCAATAAAAAAAATGGCTCCATATTAGTTATAAAATGAGCCACCCACCAAAAACTAAAATTGAAAGACTTGATTTGCGTAAATATTACTATATCGCAAACTATATATTACATCTTCCCAATCTATACGGGCATTTTAAACTTTTACAAGTTCCCGTAGTCTTCGACGAGGTATCAAACTAAGATGCAGCTTTTATAGACTAATATCAGGTTCGTCAAGATTTATTTTTTTATTTATACCTCGCCAATGGTCTAAATGTGTAATGCAATCATCTGGAGAATTAGCACTATCATAGTTTTGTGTATTTAAAGCTATATCAATTCTAAGCATTGCTCTAGAAAAAGAGGCCGCTCTTCCTAAAAATGGTAACGCTTGCTTTTCCAAGTCGCTAAGCGGCTTTACTGAGTTATAGCCACTAATAAAGGCAGAAAACCGTTCAGCATTAAAGACCCCACTCTCACAAACCCAAGCATTTATTGAAATTGCAGTATCAAGCAATTCAATATCCATTGCACTATTGCCATAATCTATAATCGCTAGGGATCCTGACCTTGTGATTATAGTATTATCAGGGAAATAATCACCATGGATAATATTTCTTTGCAAATCACCTGTATATAAATCCCAATTACTATCAATATAATCAGCTTCATCACTCAAAATATTTAAAATATGCTCCACAGAATTAGCTGATTTTTTAAAATCCAAAAATTCTTGCAATCTATCAATAGCAAAAGAATCTGATAGTAAGCTTTCTACAGAAACAAGACTCTGCTCAATGCCATAAGGGTTTTTCATACTAATACCTTCAGAAAATCCTTCAACTGCCGAATGAAAAACTGCAAGCCCCCTTCCAGCTTGCTCTATTAAAGAAATTGAATGACATCTATTGGGATTCCAATCCAATGATACACCATCAATAAACGGCAATACGGAAACCGTCTTATCGACCATTACGCCAGCATCTCTAGCGTGAGAAAAGCTCATTGTTCCAAAATTTTTTTCAAAATACCATTTATATGGTTTGGGAATTACTATATCAACAACTTCTCCGCCTGTATCGTAAATACCCTGCATTATTCTATCTGCAGCATAACACATTAAATCAGGAATATTAGATGATTGACCTGCTGGGATACCATTTGCAACTTGATCGGGTGTTTCGTGTATTATTATTATAATTTTTTCATTGCAACCCGCATTATTAAATTCAGCTTCGTATATTGTATTGCTAATTCCCGAATCAATTCCCCTTAAATTAGAAATTCTACCGCCTATAGCTTGCCCTAACTCATCTACTTGTTCATTAGACATCTTAGAATACACGGCCATATACATTACCCTCTTGAATCTTACATAGTCTTAATTTTACGAATTGTACAAAAATACGTTAACGCCCCAGAACCTCATCACGGTAGCCATCTACTACATCTACAGCCTCTTGCGCAAGATCACCACTAACGCCTACTTCCAATAATGATGCCCTCATATGGCATATCATACGATCAATATGCCTGTCGCTCAAACCACGATCAACTAAATGAGTATGAGCTTTTTTCATATTTTTAATTGTACTTGGGCTAACCCCACCAAAGGCTGCCTTTAGAAATATTCTCATTTTTGCCATTTGAGAATTCATACATACACCTTCAAAAAATGGGCTCAATAGATCATCGCTCAAAACCTTTTCGTAAAAAGGATCAACCACATTATTTATCGTGTATTCTCCTCCTATGCGCTCAAATAAACTTTCTACAGTAAGCATGCGCCCCCCCAATAATATTGTTTTTTTAGTCTGCGCTCAAACACAACAAACATCAACATAAAATAACAGCCCCATAAACTAATATGAAGCTGTCATAATTAATTTATTAACTTCATATTAAGACTAAGCTGCCTGCTCAATACTATCCAGATCAATTTTCAAACCTGGTCCCATTGTAGAAGATAAAGACACTTTTTCAATATATGTCCCTTTAGCACCAGATGGCTTAGCCTTTCTAATCGCAGTAACAAAAGCCGCGATATTCTCAACCAGTTTTTTATTTGCGAATGAAGCTTTACCTACTCTTGCATGAACAACTCCGGCTTTTTCCGCGCGAAACTCTAACGCCCCACCTTTAGCATCTTTAACAGCCTGCTCTACATTAGGTGTTACCGTACCAAGTTTTGGGTTAGGCATAAGACCTTTAGGTCCTAGAATTTTGGCAACACGACCAACCAATGCCATCATATCAGGGGTTGCAATACAACGATCAAAGTCTATGCTACCACCTTGAATTTTTTCAAGCAAATCTTCCGCACCTACGATATCAGCTCCCGCTTTTTTAGCATCCTTAGCCTTATCATCTTTTGCAAACACAGCAACTCGTACAGTTTTACCAGTACCATTAGGAAGGCTTACCATACCTCTCACCTGTTGATCAGCATGCTTGGGATCAATGCCCAAATTCATAGCAATCTCAATAGTTTCATCAAAATTACGCTCTTTAGCACAATCTTTAAGTAAAGAGATAGCATCATCAATATTATAGAACTTTTTACGGTCAACTTTATCAGCAAAAGCTCTAATTTTTTTACTTTTCTTAGCCATTGATTATCCCTCCAATACTTCGATACCCATAGAACGAGCCGAACCTTCAATAATTTTCATTGCTGCTTCTATGTCATTTGCATTTAAATCTTGCATTTTCTTCTCAGCAATTTCTTTTACCTGCGACCTCCTCACACTACCGACAATCTCACGACTAGGATTACTTGAACCACTCTTAAGCTTAGCCGCCTGTTTAAGGAAATAGCTAGCTGGTGGAGTTTTAGTGATAAAAGTAAAAGATCGATCCTCATATACAGTAATTATAACTGGAATAGGAATACCCTTGCTATCTTCTGTTTTGGCATTAAATGCCTTACAAAAATCCATTATATTAACACCATGTTGTCCCAAAGCAGGACCGACTGGTGGAGATGGGTTTGCTGCGCCACCTAGTATTGTCAGACTTATTGAGCCTGTAACTTTCTTTGCCATTGTGTTTCTCCTTCTTGCAATAGCGTTGGAGTCCGTGGTTCGGCTCCTCTTACATGGTCTTAAATATAAGACAACCTCCCACGACTAATTGTTGCGGACAATATATATCAAATATATAAAAATCAAGAAAAATAATCCATATACCTAAACTGCGCCTTTATTAGACCGGTCTATACACACTAATGTAATTCCCTTGGCTATTACCTCGCCTGTTATGGCCTAACGCAAATATTACGACATTTTCAAAATTTCAAGCCGCATCAGTAACAATTTTCTTGGGCAAATCCACTTTAATATGCAAATCTTTAAGCTGTCGCTTATCAATTTCAGAAGGGGCTTGCATCATCTGATCTTCATATTGCCCATTCATGACAAAAGCGTAAACTTCGCGCAAATTCGGCTCATCGGCAAGCAACATTATAATGCGATCAATACCAAACGCTAGACCCCCATGAGGCGGAGCACCATAACGCATAGCATTAAGCATACCACCAAATTCTTCTTCAAGAATATCCTTGCTATACCCTGCAATGGCAAAGGCTTTTTCCATGATTTCAGGACGATGATTACGTATCGCACCAGAGGCAAGTTCAAAACCATTACAAACACAATCATATTGCCATGCATAAATATCAAGAGGGTCTTTATTTTCTAAATCCTCTATACCACCTTGCGGCATTGAAAATGGATTATGAGAAAAATCAATCTTTTGCTGATTTTCATCAAATTCATACATTGGAAAATCTATTATCCAACAAAACTTATAAACACCTTTTTCGCGCGCCGCCTCATGCCCTTTTGGTAAGGCATCACATATTGCATCACGCGCAAGCCCTGCAAATCTGGCGGCCTGAAGCTCTTGATTACATACGAAGAAAACAGCATCTCCATCCTTACAACCAGATACTTCACGAATATTTGCTTGCGCGGTTTCGGGAATAAATTTAGCAATAGGACCTTTACCTTGTCCGTCAGCAAACAAAACATAACCCAAACCCGGAGCGCCTTCGCCTTGCGCCCAAGAGTTGAGCTTATCAAAATAGCTTCTAGGTTGACTACCGACTTTTGGAACACGAACAGCTCTAACAACACCGCCTTTGGCAATCACTCCCTTAAAGGCTTTAAACTCAACATCATCTCTGGCAAATACTTCAGTAACATCGACAATTTCAAGGGGGTTACGTAAATCAGGCTTATCACTCCCATATTTAAGCATTGCCTCTTTATAAGGAATAGAATCACACCAAACAACATCGCGTTTTTCACCTGTAAAACCAGAAAATTTTTCAAAGATTTCTTCGATTACAGGCTGAACAGTATTAAAAACATCTTCTTGAGTAACAAAGCTCATCTCAATATCAAGCTGATAAAACTCTGCAAGGCGATCGGCCCTACCGTCCTCATCACGAAAACAAGGAGCGATCTGGAAATATTTATCAAAACCTGACATCATCAAAAGCTGTTTAAATTGTTGAGGGGCTTGAGGCAGGGCATAAAATTTACCAGGGTGTAGCCGTGAAGGTACAAGATAATCGCGTGCACCTTCAGGAGAGCTTGCCGTTAATATCGGAGTTTGAAACTCTTGAAAATCTTTAGCTAGCATCTCCTTACGCATTGTTGCGATAACATCATTACGAAGGCGAATCTTTTTTTGCATACGCTCACGTCGCAAATCAAGATAACGGTATCTAAGGCGTATATCTTCACCCGCACCATCATCCTCATAAACCTGGAAAGGAATAATATCAGCAGCAGATTGAATCTCAAACTCATCAATATAAACTTCAATCTCACCAGTTTTCATATTTTTATTGATAGTATCTTTAGAACGAGCACGAACATTCCCTACAATAGTAACCACTGATTCAACTCGTAGGTTACTAAGCTGATTCATCAAAGAAGAACTTTCTTCGACTATGCATTGAGTAATCCCGTATGTATCCCGTAAAACAATGAACAAAACACCACCAAGATCATAAGACCTATGAATCCAGCCTGATAACTTAACTTTCTGCCCAATATGACTCTTATTCAATTCATTACATTTATGCGTTCTAAAAGCATGCATTTTAACAATTCCATCAATAACTATTAACTATGAAGATGTTTTATAACGCATACATACACAATGTCATTAAAATTTTGATATAAAAATGCTTTACTATATATATACATATATCTAGAATTACCATCTTGTAGCTTAATCATTCTAATGATTGATTCGCGGTTGACGAATCCACACTAGGTAAACTTATCTTGAGTACCAATCAGTTTCAAACTAACTATACATAGGAATAGCTTAAATATGGCACGACCTCTCATACCCCCCACTGGTGTTGAACGTACATTTCATCCTGATGAAATAATTGTATCAAAGACTGATACAAAAGGTATAATAACATACGCTAACAAGCTTTTTTTAAGTATTGCTGATTACACAGAAGAAGAGGTTCTAGGGCAACCTCATAACATGATCCGACACCCCGATATGCCACGCTGTATCTTTGAGCTTTTATGGCAATATATATCACAAGGCAAAGAGATATTTGCCTATGTTGTAAATCTTGCAAAAAATGGAGATCATTATTGGGTATATGCTCATGTTACCCCAAACTTTGATGATAATAAGAATATTATTGGATATCACTCAAGTAGAAGGGTGCCAAACCCTAGTATTATGCCCATAATAAAAGAGCTTTACGCCGACCTTTTAAAAATTGAAAAAGGTAATAGTTCACCAAAAGAGGCTTTAGCGACATCCATGGGATATATAGAAAATATGCTAAAAGAAAAAGGAGTTTCTTACGATGAATTTATCCACAATCTCTAAAATACATGCAGGCATGATAATCGCATTTTCAGGAGCGACAATATCCACTATATCGTTGTTCGCATATGGTAAAATATGGGTTGGCATTGCGGGTATTCTAACGATATTTGCAATGATGTACACCGCTGCAAAGATCAAGCACCTTAATGCCTTGATAAATAAAGCTAACAAAACGGTAAGCAGCGCGGCTAATGGAGATTTAAATGCACGCATTACACATATAAAGGGTATTGGACCAATCGGTGAGTTGTACCATAATATTAATGATTTGCTTGACAAAGTAGAATCTTTTGCACGTGAGGCTTCTGCTGCCTTAGAGTTCGCTGCTCACGGTAAGTATTATCGTAAAATTATTTTAACAGGCATGGTGGGTAATTTAAAAACATATTCAGAAATTGTAAATGATGGGCTTGAGGCCATGGATAATAAAACCAAAGACTTTTCTAGCGAAGCTGGTGATATGGGAGAGAAAATTTTAAACATGGTTAATATCCTTTCCTCTACTGCTGCTGAACTAGAAGCTAGTGCAGGGGATATGAGCACAACAGCTGAGGAAACCAGCGTTCAAGCCAATACTGTATCAGAAGCAGCAGGAACAGCATCAAGTAATGTTTCAAGTGTGGCCGCTGCTACAGAGGAGTTTTCTGCCTCTATTGGAGAAGTAGGAGAGCAAGTTAAAAGATCTGCTGATATTGCAAAATCAGCCGTTGAAAGTGCTGGTGAAACAGAGCATATTTTGGAAACATTAGCAAAAGCATCAAGCGAGATTGGAGATGTTGTTGAGCTTATCAATGACATTGCTGAGCAAACAAATCTGCTTGCGCTTAATGCTACGATTGAGGCCGCACGCGCAGGTGAAGCTGGAAAAGGCTTTGCGGTTGTTGCTAGCGAAGTTAAAAATCTTGCCTCTCAAACAGCCCAAGCAACAGAATCAATTGTGAAACAAATAAATGAGATGCAAAAAGCCACCGATGCCTCTGTCATGGCTATGCAAGATATAGGTAATACTATTCGTAATATAGATGAAACTGCGGCAAGTATTTCAGAAACTGTAATTGAGCAAAATAATGTCGTTAATGAAATTACAGAAAATGTAAATGTTGCAGTAGATGGGGTTAACATAGTTGCCGAAACAATAAATGATGTTGCAGAAGGTGCAAAAGCATCAAGTTCTAGCATTTGCCAGATACAGTCGGCGGCATCTGATCTTTCTCAAAATGCTGCTATTATCAAAGAAAATGTCAGTAGATTTATTGAAAAATTTGCAGCATAAAAAGAGCAAAGCCATATTTTATTTCTAGACTATTTATCAGGCTTTTGTATGATGGTTCTCTAATATATAGGGGCATCATGAGTATTTTAATAACTAATAAAGACATAGAGCAATTTTGTAGAAAATTATCTAATTGTGAATTTATAACTATAGATACTGAGTTCTTACGCGAAAAAACTTACTACCCCAAACTATGTTTAGTTCAAATTAGTGGCCCAGATAAAGATGCCAAAGCCATAGATCCTTTGATAGAAAATATTGATCTATCTCCTTTATTTGATCTATTGAAAAATGAAAAAATTATAAAAGTATTTCATGCCGGCAGACAGGATTTAGAAATATTCTATAACCTAATGGACGTAGTGCCTACACCAATATTTGATACTCAAATTGCAGCAATGGTTTGTGGATATGGCGATTCTATTGGATATGAAAAACTTATCAAAAGTATCACTGGTAGCAAAATTGATAAAAGCTTTCAATTTACTGATTGGTCAGTGCGCCCATTAAGCGATAAACAACTCACTTATGCACTTGGTGATGTTACCCATCTTTGTGATGCATATATCCATTTACGAGATATTTTGGATAAACACAAGCGCACTGAATGGGTTATGCAAGAAGATAAGATTATATGCAATCCAAAGACTTATGAAAATGATCCATATGATGCGTGGAAGAGAATAAATATAAGATCTCCTAAAGCTAAAGACCTTGCTATATTGCGTGAACTTGCTGCATTAAGAGAACAATATGCTCAAAAGCGCAATATACCCAAGACATGGGTAATTAAAGATGAGGTACTTGCCAATATTG
>JALTAZ010000015.1 GCA_027075555.1 Micavibrio sp. | reverse complement strand
TGTCCACAGTTGGCATTACACAGAGCGCTCTTAGGAAATATATTCAACATCAGGGTGAGGAAGACACTGGACAAGCGGAGCTTGAGCTGGAGTGACGCCATGGGCGTAAGCCCATGGAGGTTCACATAATAAAAGCCAAGATCAATATACATTTTACAAACAATATTAAATCTAAAAAACACCTTCTGGAAACAAAGCATCTTGCACAATCTCTGTTTCAAGGATTTCATCAACTTCTATGAATTTATATTCACCACTGTAATTTAATCTTGATATAAATAATTTAATATCATCGGGAATAGATTCATATTTCATAATACACGCATCACCTTCAAAATATGATGTATATTTTTCAACAAAGCCTGATATCTCACTATAATCAACCACATAATATTCCTTATTGTCGCTATTATCACTATCTTTATTAATAGCAACTAAATCCACCTTAGGCATGGCAATAGCCCTACCATATGGCCAAATAATACCAACTTTGACCATTTCTTGATCAGTAAGAAATTTTATTGCTGGCACATATATATTGCTGCCTAATTTCTTTTGTATTCGGATTTTATTGTAATTCCACGACCAAACGCGATGAAGCCAGTCATAAGGAGCGACAACAGGCTCATCATCATCTCCATTTTGTGCCGATTCTACTGCCCATTTTTTAATCGCTTCTTCATTTTGAGAAATCCAACTTTCAAACATTATATCAGGGTCATATCCACTATCCCCCACCCCATCAGGTTGGGGATCGTAAATATCTGTACCCATGTTATTTACAATCGCATCAACCTCGTATAGAGCCTCAATTATAAAAAATGCTGGAACGCAATAATCTACATTTAAAGATATTCTATATATGTCTTTGGATTTATGCTTTTTTCCCTTATGCAAATAATGAAAAACAAAATAAACACCTGTATCCTCATTACTGTAATAAGCTGTATCATCATCTACACAGTAATGCATTAAACTGCCAAAGTAATCTTGAAATAGCTCAAGAGTAATATCGCGCCTATGCCCTTTAAAAAAAAGCTCATATACCATTTTTATAACTCAAAACAAAACTCCCCCTAACTTTAGGAGGAGTCTAACATTATTATTACAATATTCAATACATCTATAAAATGAGGCTACGCAGCCATAGCGGCGACAACTGCCTTACCAAGACCTGCAGGGCTTTCAGAAACCACAAATCCAGCTTCTCTCATAGCTTCCATTTTCGCAGGAGCAGTATCATCTGCCCCTGATATAATTGCACCAGCATGCCCCATACGCTTACCAGCAGGAGCAGTAGCACCAGCAATAAATCCAGCAATAGGCTTCTTATTCTTCAAGGATTTATAAAATTCACAAGCCTCTAGCTCATCTGTACCACCAATTTCACCAATCATAAGAATAGCCTCAGTTTCAGGGTCATTTATAAATAGTTCGATACAATCAATAAAGTTAGTACCGTTAATTGGATCACCACCAATGCCAATACAAGTAGTTTGACCAAGACCAACAGCACCCGTTTGTGCAACTGCCTCATATGTCAGCGTACCAGAGCGTGAAACAATACCAACCTTACCGCGAGTATGAATATGACCGGGCATAATGCCGATTTTGCACTCATCAGGGGTAATAATACCAGGACAATTTGGACCTATAAGGCGAGTTTTAGACCCACTAAGCGCTCGTTTAACCTTAACCATATCAAGGACTGGAATCCCTTCTGTAATACAAATGGCAAGTTCCATCTCAGCATCTATAGCCTCAAGAATTGCATCGGCTGCAAATGGCGGTGGAACATAAATCACTGTTGCATTTGCCCCTGTACGCTCTTTTGCCTCACGAACAGTATCAAACACAGGCAAACCAAGATGATCCTGCCCGCCCTTATTTGGAGTGACCCCGCCAACCATTGCCGTTCCATAAGCTATAGCTTGCTCACTATGAAATGTACCTTGAGCACCTGTAAAGCCCTGACATATTACTTTTGTGTTTTTATCAACTAATACGGACATATCCATTTCCTTTTATAAAAAATATAAATTACTCTAACAGTACATTTAAACCTTAAATATCCAAATCTTGAACATCTGGCAATTCACCATCATAATCGAACTCTATACGGCAATCTTTAACAGATGTACACGTAGCATATTTGGAAATCCCCAAATATAAAGTTCCATCATATTCCGTATGATCCAGTTCAACATCTCCACGATAAATTTTAGGTTCTTTAATAAAGTTTTTATTAAAGTCCCCTTTTGGTGTTAGACACAAAGTATCCGTATTAGTTTCAGTAAATACTGAATACACATCTCCAACCTTACCGCTAAACTTACTACTCACTTATAAAAAAACCTCCTTCAAATAATTAAAGCAATTCAAGCCGCCGCCTGTGCCTTTTGTGTGGCTTCTACAACTTTCTTCGCTGCATCTTCCAAATCATCTGCGGCAATTATAGGCAAACCAGAACTTGCCATAAGCTCCTTACCACGCTCAACATTAGTACCCTCTAACCGTACAACAAGCGGCACAGAAAGATCAACTTCTTTGGCTGCTTCTATAACACCCTCTGCAATAACATCACATTTCATTATACCACCAAAAATATTAACCAATATCCCCTTTACATTGGGATCAGAAAGAATGATTTTAAAAGCAACAGTCACACGCTCAGCTGTTGCCCCTCCCCCAACATCAAGAAAGTTTGCAGGCTCTCCCCCATGGAGTTTGATAATATCCATAGTTGCCATTGCAAGCCCTGCTCCATTAACCATACAACCAATATTTCCATCTAAGCGCACATAAGAAAGCTCATTATCAGAAGCAATCTTCTCATTCATATCTTCTTCGCTCTCATCGCGCATTGCGCAAACATCTTTTTGACGATAAAGTGCATTAGAATCAAAATTCATCTTAGCATCAAGAGCCATAATATCATCACCAACTAATATCATTGGATTAATCTCAATTATAGAAGCGTCAAGCTCAATAAACGCCTTATACAAACTTGCAAAAAACTTACTCGCGCTTTTGACCTGCGCGCCCTTAAGGCCTAGACCAAAAGCCAGTTTACGACAATGGAACCCCGAAATGCCCGAAGCAGGATCTATTGAAGTCTTGATAATCTTTTCAGGCGTTTTCTCCGCAACATCTTCAATATCCATACCACCTTCAGAAGAAACCATAAAAGTTATCCTGCTAGTCGCCCTATCGAGCACAACAGAACAATAATATTCCTTTTCAATATCAACTCCATCAGTTATGTACAAACGCTGAACCTCCTTACCCTCTGATCCGGTTTGCTTTGTCACCAATATGTTACCAAGCATTGCTTGAGCCGCTTCTTGTACTTCATCTATAGTTTTACACAGGCGCACCCCGCCCTTACCATTTGGATCATTCTTGAAATAACCCGCACCACGACCACCTGCGTGAATCTGCGCCTTAACAACATAAAGAGATGAATCCATACTTCGCGCAGCCTCAACCGCTTCATCAACACTCATCGCAGGAACGCCCTTAGGTATATTCACGCCATATTTTTCTAATAATTCTTTTGCTTGGTATTCATGAATATTCATTTTTAAATCGAACTCCGTTTATTTATTAAGACTTTTATCTATTAAAACTTTAAAATAGCTAAGGTCACATCTTTGAAAAAATTCGTATAGCGAATCTTAACAGGGCAACAATACATCTAATCTTGGTTTAACACCATCATTTCAGTTTGAAAACCTTAAAATTGCAAAGATAACAAGAAAAACTAACATTTTTCGCAAAAACTAATTCGGTTCTTTTTGACAAAGACTACTCTAATGCCATAGAATATGTGCTATATGGGAATAGGTTGTTTTTTTTAAAATTGCCCCCAAACAAGGAAATAAAAATATTTTGTGCATTCAAAACCAACAACCATAATAAATAACAAAGGGAATACAATAATATGTCTAATCCTAAAAATAACGGCATAGGTGATAGCGGTAAAGAAGTTGAAACAAATCTAAAAATTGATACACCTGACGAAGCCATAATGGCGGGTCTGTCACATGATGAGATTGGATCAAATGCAAAGACAAATGAGCAAATAAATGATGCGCTCAATCCTAAAAATTTCTCTGGCACGATGAACCCTCAAGATTTAAAAGATGACAACGCATCAAATCAGCGTGGATACTCATCTGGTGATAATGCTGCGGCTGCAATTAAACAGTATAATGATGCGCTTTCTGGCGCAGGAGAAGGCCGTATCGCTGGTACGATATTTGAACATTCACAGCACGTAAAAAAAGAAGAGGAAGAAAAAAATAAACGCCATGCTTACATAAGCTTAGGCATTAACGATAATTACGAACAACTTAAAAATGCCCTTGATGATTTGGCAGATAAATTAAATGAATCTAGCGAGGCATTAGATGATGCTACTTCAAGCGCCACGTTAACAATATACGAGTTAGAAGAACAAAGAAATGAAATAAACTCTCTTCTTAGAAGACAACAACAAGAATTAGAAGAACTTAGAAACGGAACCTCAACGCTTTTGCAAGGTGAAGATCCTGAATCTGAAATGGGTCGTGCTCAAATAGCATTAAAAGAAGCAGAAATCCGCAATACAGAAAGCCGACTTCGGTTAGTTGATGCCACAATTGAAAGAGCTTCAAGACAAATTCAAGAAGCTCAAGATTTCAAGGATCAAACGATAAAAGAAATTGAAGATTTGAGGTCACAACTTGAAGAGGCAAGGCAAGATGGTAATGAAGAGGCAATATCCGAATTACAAACAAAAATATCTGCTGCTGAAACTACGATACGAGATCTTGATACTCAAATTGACAACCTGAGAGAAAGCTCTAGACTAAATCTTGCAATTAGAGATCTATCAATGGAAGCAAAAGCTGAAAGCGGAACTTGCGGTGCTGATAGCAGCGTAGAAATGGAAAAAGTTGCCCAGATAAATGCTAGTACAGCGTTATTAGAAAAACTTAATGCTATGACATCTGATGGCAAATTAAGCCAGTCAGAACTTGAAGATTTAAAAGCTAGCTTCGAGAGTGCTGGAATTAGTAATGCAGCCCAACAATCTTTTATTAACGCCTATGTTGAAACCGGGGGGGCTGTAAGCTCGGGTAAGTCAGGTGGGAATAGTGAGGAAATTTACTTAAAAGGTGATGAGGCTAAAGCCGCATTCATGGCCAAACTGGATTTAGCTATAGCAGAAACTAAGGCTGATATCGCCGCGAACCAGGACACTATAAAACAAGCAGACGAAGTATTAGCATCATCAAGTGAAAGAGATCTAGAACTTGCAAATGCCAGCGTTGATACAGCTAATAATATGAGCCGCGTCATTGATGTAATAAGAGATGGTGATAGAGAAATATACGTAGATAGAGGTGAAAATGGCGAGGCAGACACATACTATTACTTAAATGACGATGGAACAAAGAATAAATATGACCCTAGCAACCCTGAAGATGCTGCGAAAATAGCTAGGTTCGAGGCTGAAAGTAACCCTCCACAATTTTCTCGTGTGTCGCCCTTAACATCATCTTTTAACGCTGCACTAGGGATTCAGACTGCGGCATCTTCGCCAATCCTTGCTTCTAGTTTACAAGTTACTCCTATCATAGCAAAAAGATTTGCCAATGAGGATATTAGCAGCAATGCATATGAAGCAAC
>JALTAZ010000014.1 GCA_027075555.1 Micavibrio sp. | reverse complement strand
TTTATTGCCTTTATATATATCCTTCATATCCTTAATATCATTATATTTATATGTCGATATACCAATATCATCTCTTTTCTTATCCATATATTGCGTTGGTTTCTTTCCAACACCAGAGTCGAAAAACTTTATAAAAAACCAAATAATGATAGATAGAAAAAAAACAAAAATCTGTTCACTAAATATAACAGCATATAACAACACTAACGGATCAGCAAAATCAAATGCAATATCAGGGATACCAAATACACCTAAAACAATTTTTAAAAATTCACTATCATTAAACATAAAAACCTACCCGCCTTTACCACAGCTACGCATATAAACAGGTTTAAATAACCCCTCTTGTCTAAACTCGAGCTGTCCTTGCTTTGCAAGCTCTAACCCAGCAGTAAATGTAGATGCCAAGGTTGAACGCGCATATAAAATATCGCCATCGGGATCGGGAATAAAACTATGAAGCGTTGCCCAAACGCTATAAATACCCTTTTTAGGTAAAGCACCTAACATCCGCGTTAAACTGCTCATAGCCCGTTCAGTAGACATAAGCCTGAATTCAGGCAAATCATAATACTCATCTTCCTTACGGCGTTCAATTGCTCCATAAGCTTGTAACAAATCATAAAGACTAACCTTCCAATTAGTAATTGTTCTAGTTCCAAATCCTTCAGGCTGCCCTCTTGCGAATATATCTTTGCCTAACTGTGGGCGCTTTGATAGTAGTTGCGCTGCATTTTGCATTGCCTCTAAACGCTGTAATTGGAACTGCAAAGCCTGCGCCATATCCTCTGCGCTTGGCTCTTCATCAGTTTCATCCTTAGGCAAAAACAATCGTGATTTAAGATAAGCCATCCAAGCCGCCATAACCAGATACTCTGCTGCTAACTCTAAATTATTTTGCTTGGCGCGTTCTATAAATTCAAGATATTGTCGTACCAATTGCAATATGGATATTTTTGATAGATCTACCTTTTGATTGCGAGACATTTCCAAAAGAACATCAATAGGTCCTTCAAATCCATCTATATTTAAAAGCAATCGATCAACACCCTCATCAGGAATATTATTCTTCCTTGACAAAACATCACTACCTTTTTCATTATTTATCACAATATTACCACCCATTATACAGCCATATCATCAAAAACGTTGATCTTTTCCAACCTTTTTAGTGTTTTAGCACTTAAATTCGGAAGGTTTTGCGCTAATTCTTTCATTTTATCAACTTCTCCGGCACAATATAACGCCAAATCACAACCGGCACCTAATGCTTTATTGGCTTTTTCTGATAATGATCCATATTTATCAAGTGCCTTCATATCCAAATCATCACATATAAGCACCCCTTCAAAACCGATATTTTTTCGAATCACATTATCAATAGCTACACTCGAAAGCGACACAGGAAGCTCATTATCTATTTTTTCATAAACTATATGTGCACTCATTGCCCAAACCTCTTTACCAATATCAGAAGCAGCAATATCACGAAATGGTGCAAAATCTGTTACATATAAATCTTCAATATCTGCAAATACATAAGGCAGTTCCAAATGACTATCATCATGTGCCCTACCATGACCGGGTATATGCTTAATAATCGGAGTTATTCCAGAATTTAAAAAGTTACGGCAAACAGATAAGCCAAGTCGAGCAACCTCCTTAGGATCATCTGAAAATGCTCTATCACCGATAATATCGTGCGCCCCTTTAAAAAATAGGTCAAGTACAGGCGAACAATTAACATTAACACCTGCCTCAACTAGATCCCCCGCAATACGAAGAGTTTCAAAACGCAAGTCCTCTAAAGCACTGCACGGATTAGATTTATAAGCATCACCAAAAAATCTCATCGGCTTATATTCTCGCCAATAAGGCGGTTTAAAACGCTGTACCCTTCCGCCTTCTTGATCTATTAATATTGGGCAATCGCGCCCAACAAGCTCTTTTAATGAATTAATTAGACTTTTTACCTGCTTAGGATTTTCACAATTCCGTTGAAATAAAATAAAACCAAACGGGTTAGCATTTTTAAAAAGATCAATTTCCGCTTCACTTAAACATGTGCCAGATAAGGAAAAAATGCACGATAACGCATCCTTAGCCCCATAAGCAAAGCCCTTATTTAACAACAAGGCATCCTCCAGGTTTTTTAGCACGTTTTAGCTCTTCACATATCTGGCTTGCACTTGTCTTACTCATTGGTCCTGCTTGGATACGATAAAATCTGCCACTATTAAGTGATGCCTCCTGAATGCGAAATTTTGATTGCATTAATACAGGATATTTTTTCTGCATTTTTTTCCACTCATTTGACGCGCGTTTAGGGTCGGTAATACTAGCAAGCTGAACAAAATATATACCCGATGTAATTTCTGGATTTTTGATAATTCCCGCGGCAGGTTCTATATTATGAGGGGCTACGCCACCATCATTTTTACCCAACACACTACGAACATAATCAATAGTTTCAGGAACTCTACCAGTATCATGAATTATCCTAGACCTTTTAAATCGTGGTTTATCTACTATCGCTGCTTTAGCTACTTTTTGTTCAAACTCACTGTTTTTTATATCAGAAATTTTGTCATTTTTTGTTGAACCAATTTTTTGTAAAATATTACTAACCTTTGGCTCAACAGGTTCCTTAATTTCAAATTCAGGCTTTATGGGTTTTATACTAACAATCTTACTTTGTTCAATCACAGGCAAGACACCAGTATCAACTTCTAAAGCTTTCTCTCTTTTAGGTAGAACCAACCCTTTTTCAGACAAAGAAGGCTGATTAATATCAGCATCCAACCGTTTTTCAAAACCGCTTATAATCTCTGCCTTGCTTATAGGCGGGGTATCATCTTTCATAGCCAAAAGATTTTCAATCTTATCCTTATCATCTTTTATAGTTGGATAATCCGAGCGCGCTAATATTGTGCTTTTCCTATTTGGTATATCCATACCGCCAGCTTTTTCAGGCTTTTGCTTAACGGGTCTAAGGTCGGCTTTAACGATAGGAATTGAGTGATTGCGTCCATCATCAGAAGGATAAGTCGAGACAACAGCCCAAATAAATAATATAGCCGCGACAAACAAAACAATACTGGCTACAGCAGGACTTTGCATATTACGCAATAATCCCGTTTTTCCACTTTGATATTCTGACCTTGCGCTCTTGCTCTTTTTAGGCACTTTTAAGTAATGGTCATATCCGTATTGATGGAACTTATCGCCTTGGCTCATTATTCTATATTCCCTAAGATCTACTCAAATAAAGCTAATTCATATAACACGACAAACGCATATAAAGTTGTATATAAAGTTAAAGAATCGCATATGGAAAAGCTAGCGCAAATCCCAATAAAGGTCAAAGATCCTTTCATGTTCTCTTATGGCATAACGATCCGTCATTCCAGCTATATAATCAGCAACGATTCGTGCTCTTACCTGCTCATTCTCTAGTGCTGAGCTTTCTTTGATACGGCTTTGCCAGTTATCAGGAAGCAACTTATAATTCTTGTGGAAAGCTTTAAAGAGATCCCCAATTATGCGCTCAACTTTTACCCCTATACGGTTGATTGTGTAATGCTTATACATGCGATTATACAAAAACTCCTTTAAAACCTTAACTTTTTCATACATTTCAGGGGAAAAATCCACCATTTGCCTATCCGCCATACGGATATCATCTGGCGTTTCTGGCTTTATATATGCTAAATATTTATGTGTTTGTTCCATAACATCATCAACCATCACACCAATCATATCACGTTTAGTTTCTTGAATAAGGTAACGATCTTCAATATCTGGATATACGGCTCTAACTCCATTCATAACATCTTGTAATAAAGGAACCTCCTCTAGCTCACTTATACTAAACAATCCGGATCGTATACCATCTTCTATATCGTGGTTATTGTAGGCTATATCATCAGAAATTGCAGCAACTTGAGCCTCTATCGAAGCATAAGTTTCAAAGCGCATATCCATTTTCGATTGTAATTCACGGGCAGCAATATGGGGCTCGCCCGTAACAGGTCCATTATGTTTTATAACCCCTTCCAATGTTTCCCAAGTTAAATTTAAACCATTCCATTTTGGATATTTACGCTCTAACGTAGTTAAAACCCGCAAAGATTGATCATTGTGCTCAAAACGCCCATATGGCTCCATTGCTATTTTCAGATAATCTTCACCAATATGTGCAAATGGCGTATGCCCCATATCATGCGCTAAAGCTATAGTTTCTGCCAAATCCTCATTAACCATCAAGGCGCGTGCCAATGTTCGAGCAATCTGTGCAACCTCTAATGTATGTGTAAGGCGCGTACGGTAATGATCACCCTCATGATATACAAATACTTGTGTTTTATATTTTAAACGGCGAAAAGCACTGGAATGTATAATTCTATCCCTATCACGCTGAAAAGCATTACGATGACGGCTTTCAGGCTCTGCATGTACCCTGCCAAGAGAATCCTCTGGCTTAGATGCATAAGAAGCAAGAGGTAAAGCGCAATAATTATAAGAAGATTGTTCCATTGTTGTTGATTACCTTCACGTTATAAATATATAATCAATCACATGAGCTTAAATGTAGATGATAGCGTGGTAAAGCGTATAAATGAACTCCGTAGTAAACAAGGGAACAAATCCCTTACTCTTAGAGTGCGCGTAGAAGGTGGTGGCTGTTCTGGATTCCAATATAAGATGGAGCTTAGCGAGGATAAAAAACAGCAAGATATTGTATTTAAAGATGTTGTAGTAACTGATGCTATTTCTATGAACTTTTTAGACGGGGCAACAATTTCATTTGAAAAAGGGCTTATAGGAACAGGATTTAAAATAGAAAACCCTAATGCTGTGGCTGGCTGTGGCTGTGGTGCTTCTTTTTCTGTAATTTAAAATAACAATTAAGCAAAAGAAATTCATAGATGAAAATCGTATCTTGGAACGTTAACTCTATTAAAGCACGTTTAGAACATGTAAAACGATATTTAAAAGAAGAGTTTCCAGATGTCCTTATGGTTCAAGAACTTAAAGGATTAGAATTTCCTAAGTGTGAATTTGAGAATATAGGGTATAAAAGCCATGCCGTAACTCAAAAAGCCTATAACGGCGTTGCTATAATATCACAAAGCCCAATTGATATTATATTAGATCACCTGCCTTATGATAATGAAGACAAACAGGCCAGATATATGGAAACTAATATAAATGGCTTGCGCATAATAAATATTTACCTTCCTAACGGCAACCCAGTCCCAAGTGATAAATATGACTATAAACTTAAATGGATGAAAAGACTTTACAGGCGTTTAAAATATCTACGAGATAATGATATTTCATTTATAATAGGTGGAGATTTTAATGTAATTCCAGAAGATAAAGATTGTTATAACCCCTCAAGCTGGGAAGGCGATGCTCTATTTCTTCATGAAACCAGATCCGCATATAGATCTTTAATAAATCTTGGTTTAACCGATGCCTTTCGCGTATTTAATATCGAAGATAAACAATACACTTTTTGGGATTATCAAGCCGGTTCTTGGCAAAAAAATAATGGAATACGTATAGATCACTTTCTTTTATCTCCTGTTATTGCAGATAAACTCCAAAGTTGCACTATCAATAAAACTCCACGTAAATGGGAAAGACCTTCTGATCATACGCCAATCGAAATTGAAATATCAGTGGAAAGCTAAAGAAAATTTTATAAATACTAGTGATTAAACTTTCTGTTAGTGATAGCGTTTAGGGCTGTGGAGTTTACTTAAAAATGGTTTCTTGTGCATGAAAATTAATAAATTTATTGATTCGCTATCTATTAAGGTCGGGATTTTGGCAATTTTAACTCTTGGTGGCTGCATCGGAACAACATATCCCTATATGCGAACAGAAACCGCACAAAGAATTGCAGCCCCAGCATGGATGATTAAGCGCGACATTTCCGCTTCTCCTTTTGTGCTTAGAGCTTATGAACGCATCCATAATCGTGGTGGCGTTGCCAATATATATATAGAAGGCGAAAATAGTAAAACAAATTCCTCAAAAACTCCTTTTAACCCCATAGCTTTGCATTTAGCATCAAAAGATAAAGCTGAAAATGTTATATATATTGCCCGCCCATGCCAATATACGGGAATGCTGTCGGTTTCTGATAAATGCAATAACAGCTATAGCAACGAAGCTAGCTTTTCAGAAGATGTAATAGAGTCATATAATATTGCCCTAGATGATATTTCTAAACGCTATAATATTAGAGCATTTAACTTAATAGGATACTCAGGTGGCGGTGCTATCGCAACATTACTGACTGCTAAGCGCTCTGATATAATTTCGCTACGTACTGTTGCAGGAATACTTGATCATGATACCTATACTACATTACTAAAAATTCCAGATATGAGTGAATCTATAAACCCTGTAATTGAAGCAGTCACATTAACTAAAGTACCACAATATCACTTTATCGGTGGACGTGATAATATTGTACCACCTGCCGTAATTCATAGCTTTTTACAATCTATGCCACCAACTAATTGCGTTCAAACAATGCTGGTCCAAGAGGCAGACCATAACACAGGCTGGGTGGATAAATGGCCTGATTTATTAGAGCTGCCCGTTAGTTGTTACAATAATACAAAAAATATATCAGAAACTATAATAATGGCGCCAACTATGCCCCAAAATCTGCCTAAGATAGTTCGTGAAAAACCTATTAAACCATAGAAAAATAAAAAAACTTATCAATATTTGCCTTTATTTGTTGCATTTTTATGATCAAATGCAGACAATGGAGTGCTTGAATTTTTAAAATATACGAGGTATTAAAATGAAAAAAATTCTTACGCTTGCCTTGGTTGCAGCATCACTTATCGCCCCATACGCATCATATGCCACAGAAAAATCTGACCCTGAAAAGCATGTAATAGACTATTATGCCCGCTTACAAGAAAATATGAACAAACCAGATTATGACAAAGCTATAGAAATGGTGAAAAAGCATTTTGCCAAAGATTTTCTTCACTATGATGATGGCAAAGTTTCATATGGTAAAGATGGAATGATCTTATTTATCGAAAACCATAAAAAAGCAAATGTTCGCACTGAGATGAATATTGATATATATGAATCAAGTTTTGATGAAAAAATAAATGAAGTTGAGTTAAAATTTAATATATCTCAAAAATTCTTTAAAAAAGACAAAGAAACTGGTGATGAAATTGAAGATAAAGCAGGAAGAATCAACCTGAAATGCGTAGATAATATTCGCTATACAGATAAAGATAATTTTAAACTATATAAATGCGATTGTATTACTATAAAAAATGAAGAATCTGACGCTAAAGAAGAAAAAGCCACTATTGAAGAAAATGGCACTAAAGAAGAAAAAACTTCAGAATAATAGATAGTGAATAATGGGTAATAACGATAAAAATCACGACGATGGACCTGACAATTTAAAAGGGGAAACTCGCCGTGATTTTATAAAAAAAGCAGGAATGGTCGCAGCAAGCGGGGTTGCTCTTACGTCTTTGGCTACTTCTGCTGGAGTTTCTCTAGCATCACCTTTGGATAAAAATGCAAATTTACCACCTGAGGATAAACCTTTAAAAGGGCGTACAGCCCTAATAAGTGGTGCCGCGCGCGGTATTGGTCTGGCGATGGCCGTTAGACTAGCGCAAGATGGAGCTAATATTGCTATGCTTGATATTGCATCGCCTTATGCCCTATCAGATATAATTTCTTATCCACTATCATCAAAGCAAGATTTAGAACAAGCCGTTAATCTTGTAAAACAACAAGGTGTTAAAGCAATCCCCCTTATTGCCGACGTTAGAGATAGAGCGCAAATGCTTAGTGCTACGAATAGGGCCGCTCAAATATTAGGTGGCATTGATATTGTTATTGCAAATGCAGGTATATCAAACGGTACAGGTTTTGAGAATGAAAGTGATAAAATTTTCAAAGGCATCATGGATGTAAATGTAGCAGGCGTTGCCAACACGATTCACCCTGCTGTTCCATATTTAGAAAAAAGTAAATTTGGAGGAAAAGTAATTGCAATTAGCTCAGTTGCTGGGCGGCGTGGCGTTTCACAGCTTGCATCTTACAGCGCTAGTAAATGGGCTGTTATAGGGCTGGTTAAATCTTTAGCTCTAGATTTAGGTGATAAGAATATAACAGTTAATGCAATCGCCCCAACCGCTGTTAAAACTGTGATGTGGCATGGTGAAAAATCCAGTGATGCAATGAAAAACCTTAGCAACGCGGCTATGGAACTATTCGTTAAAAGCTACCATAGCTTGCCAACTGGTTCTATCCACCCCGAAGAAATCGCCAATGCCGCTGCATTTTTGGTCTCTGATAATGCGCGCTATATCTCTGGAACAACCCTTGATGTTAATGCTGGCTGGTCTGGGCAAATGACAGGATGAATTAATATAGTTGCTAACTCAACTATTATATATACGCCGCCAGTGGCACGGAATTAAACTCGAAAAATGAATGATTAAAATGCCTCTATCATCATGATGATAATTGTTCTAACGCGCTATAGAGCTTATTACGTTTATCCAATGCCTCAGCCTTACGGGATTTTTGCTGAGTAACAACCTCTTCAGGTGCATTATTTACAAATTTATCATTACCTAATTTAGCTTCAATTTTTTTAATCTCATCATCAATCTTTCTTATAACCTTATTAAGGCGCGCTTTTTCTGCCTCAAGATCAATAATATCTGCAATTGGCAAAATCAAACAAGACTCCCCTACTATAGTTTGCAACGCACCTTTTGGGGGTGTATCAACATGAGATATTGAACTTAAACGAGCCATACGCTTTATAACTTCTTCATATTCCTTAAAAGATTTCTTTGTTCGCTCACTAGCACCTTTTACTAAAAGCTCTATTTTTGCCCCAGCTGGTACATTCATATCAGCGCGCAATGATCTTATTTCCCCTACTACAGATTTAAGCCATTCCATGGTTTCTTTTGCATCTGAATAAACCAAGCTGTTTTCATATTTAGGCCATTTAGCAGTAATCAAACGATCATTTTCATCTTTTTTATAAAAATTAGCGTAAATTTCTTCTGTAACATAAGGTATAAAAGGATTTAGCAACGTTAATATTTGCTTTAACGCCCAACTTGTCGTTTTACGCACCTCTATAGTATCTATTTTATCCGCTTCATCTTGTAAAAGGGGCTTTGATATTTCTAGGTACCAGTCACAAAACGTGCCCCACACAAATTGATAGGCTGCATTAGCGGCTTCATTAAAACGGTAATTATCAAGAGATCTCTCTATCTCATTCTTTACAATATTGATTTCATGGATAAGCCACTGATTAGGAGCACTCTTAGCACTAGCAGGGTCAAAATCCTTATGAGATAAACAATCATTCATTTCACAATATTTTGCCGCGTTCCAAATTTTAGTTATAAAATTCCTATATCCTTGCAATCGTTCATCAGCAAGTCGAATATCCCGCCCCTGAGCAGCCATAGCGCATAGTGTAAAACGCACGGCATCGGTTCCGTATTTTTCAATTAACTCCAAAGGATCCATAACATTTCCCTTGGATTTAGACATTTTCTGCCCCCTAGCATCTCTAACCAATGCATGGATATAAACATCCTTAAATGGAACATCGTCCATAAAGAACAAAGAGAACATCATCATGCGAGATACCCAAAATGTTATAATATCAAAACCAGTTACAAGCACATCACCTGGGTAATAGCGAGCAAGCTCTGTAGTATCTTCTGGCCAGCCAATAGTAGAAAACGGCCATAAAGCAGAGGAAAACCAAGTATCTAAAACATCTTCATCACGTCTAAGTTCTACCCCCTTACCTGCTTGTTTTTGGGCTTCTTCTTCATTTTCGGCAACATATATATTGCCATCATTATCATACCAAGCAGGAATTTGATGCCCCCACCAAAGTTGGCGCGATATACACCATGGAAGCTGATTATCAACCCATGAGAAATACATATTCTCATATTGTTTGGGGATAAAACGGGTACGCCCATCACGAACAGCTTGCGCCGCTGGTTTAGCAAGAGTTGGGGTATCACAAAACCACTGCTTAGTCATAAATGGTTCAATAACCACACCCGAACGCTCACCCACTGGAATTGTATTTTTTATTGTTTCAACACCAGCCAGTAAATCAAGCTCTTCTAGCTCAGTTAATATAAGTTCTCGCGCTTTTTCCCGTGAAACCCCACGATAAGATTCTGGTATAAATTCCTTATCAACAATATTAGCATGCTCATCCATTATGCTAATCATTTGTAGGTTATGGCGTTTTCCTACTTCAAAATCATTAAAATCATGAGCAGGAGTAATTTTCACAGCTCCACTCCCCTTCTCAGGGTCAGAATATTCATCTGCAATAATTGGAATTAGGCGCTCTGTTATTGGTAGAATAACTGACTTGCCAATCATATCCTTGTAACGCGGATCATCTGGATGAACCGCCACGGCAGTATCACCAAGCATAGTTTCAGGGCGCGTTGTTGCAACAGTTATAAACTGTTCAACTTCACCTTCAACAGGATAGCGAATATGCCACATCTTGCCCTTTTGCTCTTTTTGAATAACCTCAAGATCTGAAATAACGGTTTGGCGCTCTGGATCCCAGTTAACTAGGCGCTCTGCGCGATAAATCAAGCCCGCCTCATATAATTTAACAAAAGCTTTTAACACCGCCTTTGAAAGACCTTCATCCATGGTAAATCGCTCACGCTTCCAATCAGGAGTAGTCCCCAAACGGCGTAGCTGCGATGTTATAGTATTGCCTGAATATTCTTTCCACTCCCAAGCTTTTTCCAAAAAATTCTTGCGCCCTATTTCATCTCGGCTAATTCCTTGTTCATTAAGCTGTTTTTCAAGCACCATATGAACAGCAATACTTGCATGATCTGTTCCAGGTTGCCATAACACATCATAGCCTCTCATACGGTGATAACGCACCAAAATATCTTGCAAAGTATGGTTTAGTGCGTGACCAATATGAAGTGATCCCGTAACATTAGGTGGCGGCATCATTATTGTATATGGGGTTTTATCGCTATTAGGGTCACATGAAAAAACCCCTGCCTGCTCCCAATCCCTATAATGTTTTTCTTCAATTTCGCTTGGATTGAAATTTTTATCCATCATAACTTACGACCCTCTTCCTAATTCTCGCTTTATAATTAGCGCAGGAGATAATAAGGCTTTTACCGTATAAGGCAAGGGCTAAGGGATAAAGTTTATTCTTCTAACACGCGCTTAGATACACGCTCAAGCTCTTCTTGAACAAGGCGCTCAATAACCGTGGGCAGGTGCTTATCTAGCCAATCACGTAATAAAGGTTTAAGCTCTGCCCTAACTATTTCTTCTAAAGTTACGCCATTGCGCTCTACTGCGGTTTTTCGAACAAGCTCAGTTATCGCGGTAACTGCCGCCGTTTCGGCCGTGGTTGTTAATAGCGAATCTTGTTTTTCGTCTAAAGAAACACTATGGGGCTCTGGCTCTGGCTCTGGCTCTGGCTCTGGCTCTGGCTCTGGCTCTGGCTCTGGCTCTGGCTCTGGCTCTGGCTCTGGCTCTGGCTCTGGCTCTGGCTCTGGCTCTGGCTCTGCAACATCTTCTTCTTTTTCCTGAAGGTCAACCTCTATTTGATTATCTTCGATATTAACAATTTCTGTTAATTCTAAAACATCGTCTTCAGTTTCTGGCTTAGTGTCTTCTATTGAACCAAGCTCATCTTCGTCAGAATTCAAAGCATCAAAATCAATATTATCAATGGCACTTTGATCCAATTCCTCGCCTGCATTTTCCACTTCAGGCTCAGGATTTGGCTCAGCTTCTTGATCTTCTTTTGCGGCATCATCTTCATTGTCTTCATCATCTTCAGATATGATCTGACGAATGGAATCGAGAATTTCCTCGATTGATGGTTCATCTTCTGTTTGTTCTTCTTCTGACATGCGCGGATTTACAACTAGAATTAGTAAGGAATCACTTATGTGTGATTGTGATCTATTAATAGCAACTTGTCAAAGACTTGATGTAATTGATTTATAAGCCTATCCACATTTTATTCATATTTTATACACCTAAAACCCTAAAAAATATGGTAAACAGCCAGAATCGGAAAACCTGATATAAATCAATATTGTTATTAAAATTCAAAGTCATTTTTTACTTCAAAACCCTTTAAATGGGGAATTCCAGTGTCAAATAAAGGTTTAGAAGATATATTACCAAGAGAATCCTTCAAAAATATCATCGCTTTACCAAAAACCTGACTTGGGTCTTTGACTACGGTAATAAGCCTGCCATTATCTGTCAATTGCTCTAAAATAATGTCTGGAACCTCTGGAACAGCACCATTTATCACAATAAGGGTATATGGCGCATGTTTTTCTTCACCACTATTAAGAGCTGATTCAACCAAGGCAATATTGCAAAAGCCAAGCCTTTCCCAAAGTCTTGTAGCCTTATCTATTTGTCTTTTATTTACCTCTAATGCAATAATCATTGCAACATTATTAGATAAAATTGCAGATGAATACCCCGAACCTACACCTATATCTAAAACAACATCATCCTCTTTTAGATCTGCTGCCTGCAATAACTTGGCATGTGTTATAGGCTCTATCAAAAAACGCCCCTGCCCTATGTCTATATTTTCATCGCTATACGCAATATGCTGCAATTTTTCTGGAACAAAAAGCTCTCTAGGGACATTTTCAAAAGACTGTAATAAAACAGGATTAACAACACCCGATGGGCGTATTTGACAATCCACCATATTTTTTCTTGCAATTTTAAAATCTGTCATAGTCTTAACAATAAATCTTCTAAGTTGGCATAAGTTGCTTAAGATACACATATTACATATCTTTATTTGTTCATTATTGCCAGTGCTTTTAAATGAAAATATATAGCTATGCCCACTTGAGTGTTGACTTATATGGGTAAAATAATCTAATCATACAATCCTGCTGGTATGTTTTTTTATATTGCTAGTTAAGGTTACTATAAGGGCGCGGTGGCAGAGTGGTTATGCAGCGGATTGCAAATCCGTGTACACCGGTTCGACTCCGGTCCGTGCCTCCATTGTTTTTATGCTCCATTGTTTTTATGAATGTGAAATAGTTATATTTCTTTTCTTGACAATAAGAGTCACTATAGGCATAAAAGCATTCACGAGCGAAAATCTTCCCCAGTAGCTCAGTGGTAGAGCAGGTGACTGTTAATCACTTGGTCGGAGGTTCGAATCCTTCCTGGGGAGCCATTCATACAATATTTTCACTCATTTTATTTTGTTGTTAAACGCAAACTCACTCTACGTTTCAGTTAAGCCGTTGACGTAAATGACCTCTTTACGTATTCCCTGTACATTAATTTTGACACATTTTTTACACATGCGGCATTACATTAAAATTGGAAAGTGGTTTCATTTCAAAAAACGAAAGCATTGTAATAATGATTTATTGTCACAAATTGATTTCGAAAAGCTAAAAAAATGGAAACGGCAAACCGTATAATTTACATGGGGCTATTCAAGTTACGGTAAAGCGTTTACGCACGATATTCACCAGAATATTTGAAAAAAACCTGCTAATGCACTGGAGTTATTTGACTAAAGGGTTCATTTGAACCCTAGGGAACATCATAAATAAAAGCTAAGCCATTGTAATAACTGGTGCCACGAGAGAGAATTGAACTCTCGACCTCGTCATTACCAATGACGCGCTCTACCACTGAGCTACCGCGGCAATATTCGAAAGATGTGCTGAAAAATACATTAAAAATATTCTTATGTCACGCGGTTTTAAAAAATATATAAATCATAAAAAAAAATAAGGATACACATTAAACTTAAACAATGCATATTACATGCCTAGTAAAAAAAGGATAAATATCTATTATAAACATATAGCCCCATAAATATTTACCCCCACTATCCCCAAGCAAAACCAATCTAAAATTACTTTATCACTTACTCTTAATCCATATTTTAGTATTGTAGAATCATGACACAAATGAAAAATGAAAAAATTAACAAAAGAGCGGCTGCGCTGCGTGATAATTTAAAACGTCGCAAAGCAAAAGCAAAAATTCAAAAAAAACATAAAAAACACAGTATTGAAGAGATTAAAGATGGCAATCCCCAAAGCGAATAATGAAAATGACATGATTATGCAGCCCGGCATCCTTGCTGACCACCAAATAAGGGATCTAGCCAAGAGCCAAGGCATGATTGAGCCATTTGTTGAAAAACAGAAAAATAATGGCATTATTTCATACGGATTATCATCCTATGGGTATGATGCTAGGTGCTCTGAAGATTTTAAGATTTTTACTAATATAGATAACGCACTTGTTGACCCAAAAAACTTCTCAAATCAAAGTTTTGTTGACAGACAGAGCGATATTTGTGTAATACCACCCAACAGCTTTGTTCTAACCCATACGGTTGAATATTTCCGCATACCAAAAGATGTGCTGGTCATATGTCTTGGGAAAAGCACCTATGCAAGATGTGGATTGATCGTTAATGTTACACCGTTAGAGCCAGGCTGGGAAGGTCATGTTACATTGGAAATATCCAATACAACCCCCCTTCCTGCGCGTGTATATGCCAATGAAGGTATTGCACAATTTTTATTTTTTAAAGGGAGCGAATCTTGTGAAACAAGCTACGCCGACCGCAGCGGGAAATACATGGGACAACGTGGAGTCACTCTTCCCCGACTTTAGGGCTGGAAAAAGCAAAGATACAATCTCAAGCCCAATTAAATCGTCTCAGCTTGATAAAATTAAAATTATTGGCGGAGCGCAGCTCAACGGTATAATACCTATTAGCGGTGCAAAAAACTGTGCGCTTAAACTTATGTGTGCATCTCTACTTACTGGAGAGTCTGTTTATTTTGATAATAGTCCCAACAGTTTGCGAGACATGAAATCGCAAGTAGAGCTTTTAGAATATCTTGGTTGTGTGATTAAACGTGAAAGTGATGTAATTGCAATAAACGCCAGCAACATCAAAACCTACATCGCGCCTTATGATATTGTTCGCAAAATGCGCGGAAGTATTCTTGTATTAGGACCGTTGCTTGCACGTTTTGGAAAGGCAAAAGTTTCCCTTCCAGGGGGCTGCGCAATTGGTACGCGACCTGTTGATTTGCATATCAAAGGGCTAGAAGAACTTGGCGCAATAATCACCTTGGAAGAGGGGTATATAAATGCCAAAGCCCCTAAAAGCGGGCTTAAAGGGGCAAATATAATATTCCCAAAAGTATCAGTTGGTGCAACTGAAAACCTAATGATGGCAGCAACTCTTGCAAATGGAACCACAACTTTGAAAAACGCCGCCAAAGAACCTGAAATCAGTGACTTAGGCAAGTGCTTAATAAAAATGGGTGCGAAAATTGATGGACTAGGAAGCGATACGATACGCATTGAAGGTGTGAAGAGCCTAAACGGCACACATCACAGCATTATGGCTGATCGCATTGAAACAGGAACTTATATAATCGCCGCGGGCATGGCTGGTGGCACTGTAACGCTTCAAAATGCACGAATAAGTGATCTAAGCGCAGTTCTAGGGCATCTATGCCAGGCTGGTATAGAAGTTGAGCAATCAGGAAATAATATTATCGTAAGTCGCGAAACCTCACGCCTGCAAGGTGTTGATATTATGACCGAACCCTATCCAGGATTTCCCACTGATTTACAAGCACAATTTATGGCGATGCTAACCATAGCAAGTGGCGCAGGAATGGTAACAGAAACTATATTTGAAAACCGCTTTATGCATGTGCCAGAACTAAACCGTATGGGTGCAGATATAACAACGCAAGGAAACTCTGCTATAGTGCGCGGTGTAGAAAAACTAAAAGGTGCAGAAGTTATGGCCACAGATTTACGAGCAAGCGTTGCCCTAGTACTTGCTGGACTAGTTGCTCAGGGGCAAACCACCGTAAACCGTATTTATCATCTTGATCGTGGATATGAAGATATTGTCGGAAAGCTTGGTGGTGTTGGCGCTAATATCAAGCGCGTAAGCAGTAATTAACGCCTATATATGATAATTTTACTGGAAAAAGCCCCCTATTTCATGGCACATTTTAAACTATAAGAATAAGGATGGTTATAAATATGGACGATTTAAGAGATGAATTTGTAGAAAAACAAAATCAAAGAGTAGATAATAAATCCTTTAAGTATCTTAGAAATAATGGAATATATCACCTTGCTGTTGAATCTTTTGAAAAATATGCACGCGAACATGATGTGCCAAATTCCCGCATAGTCAAAAATGCCTATCTCATTCAATTTGATAGGGTTGTACAAGAATTCAGCAATAGCGGATATAGCCTTAGTGAAATAACAAAACAAATGGAAAATATAATTCTTACTCCTGTAAGCACATTGCAACACTACGCTGGTGAATATCTAGAAAATTATGGAGAACATAAGGATCTGTCTGACGATATGTACGCAGCCGCCATTGCATATACAGCAATAAGAGAGGAAGAAAAGGCAAGTGAATATATAGGTCTTATTGGCGCAGAAGCATTTAAAACGGCAAAAATGGCTGAAAGATACAGGCAACGCCCCGATTTTTTTAATAAAGATTACTCAGATATAAAAAGCAGAGCCCTGCACCTTGTTATTATTACTCATGAGCTAAATAGCTTTTTCAGATCATCCGAAAATGAAGTAAGGAATCATAGAGCGATAACAACAGATACATCTGATTTTGCAAATAATATTTTGGGGCATATAGATGCTATAAGAATAAATGAAGACAGATCATCATTAGAAGAACTTATTACAAGAAAAGCAACCGTGGCTAACATTGATCTTAAAGAAAGACCTATTGTAGAAAAAGACAAGGTAGTATCGCTATTTCCACCTGCGCCTGATTATTCATAAAAATAACCTTGGATTATTTGCTTATTCACGCTAGATAAACCGTTATGAACAAAGATAATAAGCAAAAACTAATACTAGCTGTTCCCAAGGGGCGCATTTTAGAAGAGTTAACCCCGTTATTACTTGCATGTGACATTATCCCTGAAGATGATTTCACAAATAACAGGACTCGCAAATTACAATTTACCACCAATCACCATAATCTGGATATTATTCGCGTACGCGCCTTTGATGTGGCCACCTTTGTTGCCTACGGCGCAGCGCACCTTGGCGTTGTTGGCAGTGATGCTATAGAGGAATTCTCATATTCGGAAATATATGCTCCTTTAGACCTTGATATTGGTCATTGCCACCTATCCGTTGCCATGCCAATTAAAGAAGCAGCAAAAGAAAACCCAAAACAATGGAGCCACATAAGGGTTGCCACCAAATACCCCAATCTTACCGCCCATCATTTTGCAAAGCGCGGTGTTCAAACAGAATGTATTAAACTCAATGGGGCAATGGAAATTGCCCCTACCCTTGGTCTAGCACGAAGAATAGTTGACCTTGTTTCCACAGGAAACACTCTTAAAGCCAATAATATGGTTGAAGTAGAAAAGATACTAGACGTATCGTCACGCCTTATAGTTAATCGCAGTACTCAGAAAACCAAACCCTATGAAATAAAAAAATGGGTAGAAACTTTCCGCAAAGCTGTTAACGATAAATAAATATATAAAAGGTAAGAATGTCATTATTATGATTAAACCTTCACCCAAAACCACTGTAAAATCTATTCGGTTAACTAGACAAAGCGCTTTAACATTAAAAGACAATTCGCTGATCAATCGCGATTGTGAGATAGCTCTTAACGATCTTAAACAAAGCAGTCATTTTCACCCCATAGGCGATGATAAAGGTCCTTATGAAATAGAGCTTTATATAGAAGATAACCGTCTTATATTTCATATTCAAAACAGCAAGAAAAAAGACCTTCCCTATCTTATATTATCACTAACCCCTTATCGTCGCTTAATAAAAGATTATTTTATGATTGTAAACAGCTATGACAAAGCAATGCACGAAGGCAAACCCTCTCACATAGAAGCCATAGATATGGGCAGGCGCGCCTTACATAATGAAGGTGCTGAATTACTACAAGAGCGATTAAGTAATAAAATTGAGCTTGATATAGATACATCGCGCAGACTTTTTACCCTTATTTGCGTTTTACATGGCAATAAAACCCATATTTTACGTTAGCAATATAAAAGTTATTTGCTTTTTTATTCATTAAGAGTATAAAAACTACTGAATTATCTGGTTTAACTTAAAATTTACCTAGGAAAAGAAAAAATAAATCTATGGCAAAAGAAGATCTAATTGAATTTAAAGGTGTTGTAACCGAAGTGCTTCCCAACGCAATGTTCCGCGTTACCTTGGAAAATGACCATGTAATTTTGGCTCATACTGCAGGCAAAATGCGTAGAAACCGCATCAGAGTTTTACAAGGGGATTCTGTTATTGTTGAGATGACTCCCTATGACTTAAGCAAAGGTCGGATAATTTTCCGTGAAAAATAAAATACATAAAGACCTTATACTTGCCTCTGCCTCCCCCCGAAGGGTACAACTTTTAGAGCAATTAGGTATAAAGCCTAAGGAAATTATTTCAGCTAATATAGATGAAACGCCTCTTAAGGGTGAACTCCCTCGTGATTTAGCCCTTCGCCTTGCTAAAGAAAAGGCTATGACCATATTTAAAGATAATAAATACAGTTTTATAATCGCGGGAGATACGGTTGTTGCTTGCGGAAGGCGTATATTGCCAAAAGCAAAAACCGAAAAAGAAGCGCGAAATTGCCTTAGCCTTCTATCTGCTCGTCGTCATCATGTTTATGGTGGAATATGCGTTATCACTGATAGCGGCAAAACAATAACGCGGATTTGCGATACGATAGTTAAATTCAAACGCCTAAGTCCGCAGGAAATAGATGAGTACATAAAAACTGGTGAGTGGCAAGGAAAAGCTGGCGGCTATGCCATTCAAGGACTAGCCGCAGGATATATATCTTTTACCCAAGGATCATATTCTAATGTGGTGGGATTATCTCTTTATGATATAATGCAAATCCTAAGAGGAAACGGATTTTTTATTTCTCCTCCTTCTATCAACATGGGATAAAAGCTTTGCATGGATATACTTATTGAAGAATATAAAGAGAATATCTGGGCTGTGGCTCTTGAAGATGCTCGCCTTGAAGGAGTGGAAATAGACCCTGTAAATGAAACAGTTAGATATGGTTCTATATATTATGCAAAAGTTGAATGCATAGATACCTCACTTGATGCCGCGTTTGTAAATCTCGATGGCGATAATACAGGAATAATATATAACAAAGATATACGATATACCGATGAAGATGGTAAATTATGCAAAGGTGGTAACGAACCTATCGGAAAAAGACTTCACCTTGGTGATATGATAGCCGTTCAAGCCAAAAGCGCGCATATAACAAGTGAAAATGACTTATGGTTTGATGAAGGTAAAAATGCACGAGTTAGCATGGATATTACGATTGCCGGTAGGTACTTAATTTACTGCCCCACCCTACGAACAAATAGAATTTCTAGACGAATAAGAGGTAAAGATCTTCGCAAGCGTCTTGATGATATGGTTCATAGCCTAGAAAATCTGCAAGGGTTTATACTACGCTCTTCTGCGGCTAATTTACAAACTGACATTTTAGAGCGCGAGGCGCATATATTAAAAGGAATTTGGAATGAATTATCTGATCACTTCAAAGGGAATGGTCCCGCGTTAGTCGCTATGGGTCCAGATTCTATTCAACGTATATTAGGCGATAAAGCCAACAACCCAATTGATAGAATTGAAGTTGTAACCATGGATCACTATTCACAAATTGAAAACTGGTGCTCTATATTTGCCCCGGATTTGATGACAAAAATTATGCCTATAGAATTAGATAACGCATCACAGGATTTAGCACTATTGGAATATCGCGATGTTCTAGGGCAAATAGAAACCTTGTTCCATGGTTATGTAATGCTGATAAATGGAGGAAATCTTATTATTCAAGAAACTGCTGCACTTACCGCAATAGATGTTAATAAGGGCAGTGATAAGCGCTCTTACCTTGCTATAAATATAGATGCAGCTAAAGAAGTTGCGCGGCAAATAAGGCTTAGGAATATAGGCGGTATCATCATTATTGATTTTCTTAAAACCAGTAAGAAAGATATGGATAAACTCTTCAAAATTCTTGATAATGAAACATATAGCGATCCCTGCACTGTACAAATACATGGCTTTACAAAATTAGGGTTAATGGAAGTAACTCGTAAACGGCGTACCCCGTCACTAAATAAGAGATTTGACGGAATAGCTTTTTAATATTACCATCACCGGCAATATTTGCATATAAAGCATAAAAAATGCTAGTCTAGGTTATTATATAAATACGGGTTGTACAAATATGAGCATTCAAAAAGGCAAGTTTTTATCTAATACTGCTATGGCTTTGACCATAAGCTTCCTTTCCTCATGTGCTACTAATGGGGTGAATGACAATGTAGAAAATGAAACTTCTTTAATGCAAGCATCTGAAAAAGCAGCTAAAAGTGCAATAAATGTCTCCATAACAGAAGATGAGGGAAAAACTTTGATATCCCCTCCGTTTTTACCCCCTATCGCTCCTAAAAAAATGAAAGAAAGTAATACATTACCGTTTTCTGATGCTATTGAAGAGGCTAAGGAAAATGCAAAGCAAACACCTATTGATGGCCCATCGATATTTATTCAAGATTACACACAGCCAGAGGAGCCATAAATGGGATTTCTTGAAAACATATTTGGCAATAGTCTTGAAAGCGCATATAAAAAGGGCGTTGAGCAAACTTCAGGCGTAATAAATATTTATGTTGATCCCGATATTTTTGAGGACGCTCTTGCTTCTGCAGGAATTGATTATGATAGACTGAGCGTTAGTAACAACTTTTCTCGTAATTATGATGACCTGTTATTAATATCTCCAGATGAAGCAATGGAGATGAAAAAAGCTATGGGGGAGATATTAGAAGAAAGCCTGGAAAAACAACAACCTGGAATTACACAAGCCATTCTTGATAAGGCTTCTAAATTCTTAAATGAAGAAGTAGATATGGGGCAAATAGCAATAGAAATTATGTCTAGAGGTCCTGCTACTGTTGATAATATACATTTAAACGGGGAAATATACGGCATAGCCGTATTACCGGCAAACTTTGTTGATTCTAAAAATGAATTTATAGATTTCTTATTATATGATAGCGACTTGGATAATAATACGATAAAAGTCGTAAAGGGTAATATGCCCGGAACAGATACTGACTGGGCAAGAATAATCGGCTTTCACGAAGGGCAGCATCTTGATGCAGAAGATACTGGTGATGGTAGTGTGAACACACTTAAAAGTGAAGTAGAAGCAGACCAAAGAATTATAACAGAGATAAGAGCAAATATTAATAGTAATGGCGACGAAAATATTTTTTTCGATGAGGAAGATGATGTAAGTGATCAGATAGACCCTGAAATGCTGCTAGTAGTGAATCTCCATGGGCT
>JALTAZ010000013.1 GCA_027075555.1 Micavibrio sp. | reverse complement strand
AAAGGGTTTTTTCCTGCATATGATGGCTTGACTATAGATATAAAGAAATAATGTTTATAACTCTCATAGTGTTCCAAAATTCAAATAATAAACTTTGGAACAACAATATATAACACAATAATAAATATATAACACAATAATAAATGAATATATTGAGTACAGCTTATTTACCATAATCTATATTATCACATTTAGTTTAATAGGTACGAAGTATGACAAACCATCTCCCTTCTGAGGTGATGGTTCACTTTAAAAGGAAGAAATACAATTTTAATACAGTCATTTATCATTTATGTTAATAACGCACAACAACACATATACCTCAATAACAACATATTAATTAGAGTAATAAGACAACATTTATTGCTAGGCAGCGGCCTTGCGATATTCCATTATACGGCGCTCCATCTCTGGGCGGAAATGTTTGATAAGCCCTTGAACAGGCCAAGCAGCAGCATCACCAAGGGCGCAAATTGTCTGTCCTTCAATTTCTTTGGTTATCTCAAATAGTTGGTCAATTTCTTCAACTGTAGCATTACCCTGAACCATACGTGTCATAAGGCGCCAAATCCATCCAGTACCCTCACGGCAGGGCGTACACTGACCACAGCTCTCATGCATGTAAAATTGTGATAAGCGACAAATTGCCTGAATAATATCTGTTGATTTATCCATAACAATAACGCCTGCTGTTCCAAGGCCAGTGCCAACTTCCCTAAGTGAATCAAAATCCATATTAACAGAATCACAAATTTCTTTTGGAAGCATGGGGGTAGAAGACCCCCCCGGAATTACCGCCAACAAATTATCCCAGCCACCACGAACACCACCGCAATGAGTATCAATCAACTCTCGCAACGAAATGCCCATTACCTCCTCTACATTACAAGGGTTTTCAACATGACCCGAGATACAAAATAACTTAGTTCCCGCATTTTTATCATCACGTCCAAGAGAAGAAAACCATTTACCGCCACGACGCATTATTGTTGGAACAACGGCTATTGTTTCAACATTATTCACTGTTGTAGGGCATGAATATAAACCCGCCATAGCAGGAAAAGGCGGTTTATTACGAGGTTGCCCCTTCTTACCTTCAATAGATTCTATTAAAGCAGTTTCCTCTCCGCAAATATAAGCTCCTGCCCCACGATGAACAATTATATCAAAGTCCCAGCCCGATTTTGCCGCATTTTTACCTAATAACCCTGCATCATATGCCTCATTTATAGCTTTCCATAGATTAGAGCTCTCATTATAAAATTCTCCGCGCACATAAATATATGCCGTATTTGCACCCATAGCAAAACCAGCTATCAATGCTCCTTCTATCAATTTATGTGGCTCGTTACGCAAAATATCACGGTCTTTACAAGTTCCTGGTTCTGACTCATCGGCGTTTATCACCAAATAATGTGGACGATCATCTCTCCCTTTTGGCATAAAAGACCATTTAAGACCAGTTGGAAAACCAGCTCCACCACGCCCACGAAGACCTGAGGACTTCATTTCATCAATAACTCCATCACGCCCCTTTTTGATAATAGAGGCAGTATTATCCCAATCACCGCGCTTTTTAGCAGCATTAAGCGAAGGACTTTCCCAGCCATAAAGATTTGTAAAAACTCTATCTTTATCATCAAGCATCTATATTCTCACCACAACTAACTTATAATCACCAAACCCCTTTGTCATAAGGTGCTTAATAACCTTAACAGAAACATATAGCCCCAAAAGCCCCCCAGCAATGCTTGCCGGAATTTTAACTTCATTAGGGTCTACACCCATAACACTTGAAATTGTTCCAATAACTATACCTGCTAAAAAACTAGCTAAAACTGCTAAAGGTATTGTGCGCCAAAGCATAGCCCACCATATTTTTAAAGCTAATTTTTCTGTTGGTACCTCTATATTCATACTAAACTACCTTCGCTTTCTTAGCTTGTTTTTTAAGTGTGGTTGGTCCTGCCGCAGACATAGAGGCTTTGCGCCCAGTTTGTGAGCCAATAGTTGGCTTCATATCCTCAGCTAAAATATTTAACAGTTCACGCATGTTATCAGGGGTTAAATCCTCAAAATAATCATCATTTATTTGTACCATAGGCGCATTCACACATGCTCCAAGACATTCTACCTCCATGAGAGAGAACTTGCCATCAGCGGTAGTTTCACCCATACCAACACCTAAGTGCTCAGTTGCCGCCTTAACAATATCGTCTGAACCACAGAGCCAGCAAGGTGTAGTGGTGCAAAATTGAACCAGATATTTACCCACTGGCGCAGTATTATACATGGAATAGAAACTGGCAACCTCATATACCTTAACCCTTGGCATATCAAGAATATCTGCAATGCAATCCATTGCTGCGCGAGGCACCCAACCGCCATAAGGTGGGTTAGCGGCTGCCCCTTCTTGTGCTACTTGTCTTTGAGCAAGATCAAGTAACGGCATAACCGCAGATTGCTGCTTTCCCTTAGGATAAAGTGCAATAATGTCGGTCATATGCTTCTTATACACTTTGTTAAACTCAAAGTGTTCAGGCTGGTAATCTGCATTTAAATCAAACGGTTTTTTCATTTTTTACATAAACCTCTAACGGTCAATCTCCCCGAAAACAACATCAAGAGAGCCGATAATTGATACAGTATCAGCAAGCTGATGCCCCTTACTCATAAAATCTAATGCTTGCAAATGCGCAAACCCCGGAGCGCGAATACGGCAACGATAGGGTCTATTAGTCCCATCACTAACTAGATACACCCCAAACTCCCCTTTAGGAGCTTCTACAGCAGTGTAGGTCTCACCTTCGGGAACATGGAATCCCTCACTAAAAAGTTTAAAATGGTGAATTAACGCCTCCATAGAGTTTTTCATTTCTGCACGTGGCGGTGGTGAAACCTTATAATCATTAGTGCGAACATAACCATCGGGCATATTTTCAATAGCCTGTTTCATTATTTTTATGGATTCATACATCTCTGCCACGCGAACTAGATAACGTGCATAACAATCACCAGTTTTACCAACAGGAATATCAAAATCGAATTCCTCATAAGAATCATAGGGCTGGCTTTTGCGGAGATCCCAAGCAATACCAGAACCTCTAAGCATTGGCCCTGAAAAGCCCCAATCCTGCGCTTCAGTGGCAGTAACTATGCCAATATCAACAGTTCGCTGTTTAAATATACGATTTTCAGTAAGCAACCCTTCAAGGTCAGTTATAAATTTGGGTAAATCATCACACCATTGTAAAATATCATCACTCAAACCTTCGGGCATATCCCGCGCCACTCCACCAGGACGAAAGTAATTTGCATGAAGACGCGCACCAGAAACACGCTCATAAAATTCCATACCTTTCTCACGTTCTTCAAACCCCCAAAGAGCTGGAGTAATTGCCCCAACGTCAAGAGCAAAGGTAGTAATATTAAGAATATGATTTAAAATACGCCCAACCTCGCAGAATAACACACGTATATATTGTGCGCGCTTTGGCACTGTAATACCTAACAGCTTTTCAGTGGCAAGCGCAAAAGCATGCTCCTGATTCATTGGCGCCACGTAATCAAGGCGATCAAAATACGGTAAAGCCTGTGTATAGGTTTTATGCTCAATGAGTTTTTCAGTGCCACGATGAAGCAATCCAATATGAGGGTCGGCTCTATCAACTATTTCCCCTTCCATTTCCAGAACAAGGCGCAAAACTCCATGAGCAGCAGGGTGCTGCGGTCCAAAATTCATAGTAAATGGCTTAATTTGCGTTTCATCACCAATAATCACATCAGGAGTGTCAATATTATCAGTTAGAGGCATGACCTTCGCCCTCCTCCCCTATATCTGTAGATTTATTTTTTTGCTCTAACCCTGCTCTAACATTATCAGATAAACTCCAACCATGAGGGGGGATAGATTCCTTCTCATCACCTAGAAGCTGAATATCTGTTAACCCCTCCCACGGGCTTAAATAATCAAAATCGCGAAAATCTTGAGTAAGCTTAACAGGTTCATAAACAACGCGTTTATACTCCTCATCATATCGCAATTCAACATAACCAGTAAGTGGGAAATCCTTACGTTGTGGGTGTCCTTCAAACCCATAATCTGTAAGAATACGCCGCAAATCAGGATTATTAGCAAAAGCAATGCCATACATATCCCACACTTCGCGCTCATACCATAAAGCAGAGCTGTATATGTCAACAGAGGTTGGCACCATTTGCTCATCCTCAACAGATATTCTAACCCTAGCGCGATTATTTTGCCGCAGTGACAACAAAGAATAAACCACATCAAAACGCTCTACCCTGCTAGGATAATCCACAGCAGTAATATCAATCAGAACTGAAAAATCACATTCACGATCATCACGAAGAAATTGCAAAGCCCTAATTATCTCATCAGGCTTAACCTGTAAAACAAGCTCATCTTTTTCAAACTTATGTTCAATAACACAACTACCGAGCTTTTCTGATATATATTCAGCAAGATCTAAAAGGGAATCATCTGGCAATTCTTGTATCCTCCCTTTGGATTTTCTTTTGTAATTGCATAAGCCCATACACCATACCTTCAGCCGTTGGTGGACAACCCGGAATATATATATCAACAGGTACAATACGATCACAGCCACGCACAACAGAATATGAATAATGATAATAACCACCACCATTAGCGCAAGACCCCATGGAGACAACCCAACGCGGCTCTGGCATTTGATCATAAACACGGCGTAATGCTGGAGCCATTTTATTAGTGAGCGTCCCTGCCACAATCATAACATCAGATTGGCGAGGACTAGGACGTGGAATAATACCAAACCTATCAAGATCATAGCGGCTCATATATGCATGAATCATCTCAACCGCGCAACATGCAAGACCAAATGTCATAGGCCAAAGAGAGCCTGTACGCGCCCAGTCAAACAAGCGATCAGTACTTGCAAGAATAAAGCCCTTTTCGTTAAGAGTTTTAGAAAAAGCGGCAGGCACAACATCTTGCTCGCTAGCAGGCGGCAAAACGCCAACAGGCTTTGAATCAAAACCTGGTGCTGCTATAATTTTTTTATCATGACCCATAATATCCCAACCCTCTATAGAATAAAAAATGACAGAACTACTCCCACTCCAAACCGCCTTTTTTCCATTCATAAATAAAACCAACAGTTAATATTGTAAGAAAACTTATCATTGACCAAAACCCAAAAGCACCTATTTGACCAAGAGTTATAGCCCAAGGAAACAAAAAAGCAATCTCAAGGTCAAATATAATAAACAGTAAAGTCACAAGATAAAACCTAACATCAAATTTATTACGTGCATCTGAAAAAGCATCAAACCCGCATTCATAAGCAGAGAGTTTCTCAGCATCAGGCTTACGCAATCCTGCAAATATAGACCCAGCAACCATTGCAATAGAAATGCCCCCTGCAATAACTATAAAAACCAATATTGGAAGATACTCTAATAAAAAATCAGATTGTGCCATGAAAAACCTATATCTTAGTGTTGCGACCACTAGCTATGTTCTAACAGTTTATTTGGATAATGAAAACACCCTTTAAGCGATCAATTTAAGATTTTAAAGATAAAAAATGCATAAATAATGATAAAATCTAATTACTTGGCGAGTATTTAAATCTATCTTCAAATTTTTTTTTATATATATTATCGATATTTATACAGATTTTTATTTTTTTT
>JALTAZ010000012.1 GCA_027075555.1 Micavibrio sp. | reverse complement strand
ATAGGCATAAGGCTCAAGAAAAGGGATATGACTATGTTCCTTACGCAGAGCGAGCAGAAAATGATATGTCTTTATCTAGTGATGAGCGTAAACAGGCTTATATAGATAGGATGGATAAGCAACGTGAGCAGGAGTTTGCTCATAAAGAGAAGATACGTGAAGCTGAAAGGCTAGAGTATGAATCCCGCCCTGAGAATGACCCATCTTTATCTGCTGAAGAGAGAAAGCAAGCTTATTTAGATCGTTGTGGAGCGGAGCGAGAAATCATACGCGAAAACCCAGAGCGCGATAAGGGTGGGATAGAGCGGAGTTAGTAAGATGCCCCCGATGGGGTTAACCATACGGGGGCAGAAACTCTGCGGTACTATAAAGCACCTTATCATAACAACGATCCGACACGGTTATATTATGAGTTCTAGAAAAAACTTTGCAATTATAGTAATGATAAGTCAAGATAATTAATTATGAGAATATTATTATGGGATATAATTTAGGAATAGATATTGGTATCGCCTCGGTCGGTTATGCGGGAATAAATAAAAATGAAGAGCAAATCATTTTTTGTGGAGCGCATATATTTGAAGCAGCAGAAAACCCAAAAACTGGTGCGTCATTGGCAGAACGACGTCGTGAAAAACGTGGACAACGCAGAGTTATCAATCGGCGCGCTCAACGTAAAAAACAGATACGGGCACTACTAACCAAGCATGATTTAAAAGATGTAGAGCTTATTGATCAATCAAAACATTCTGCCCTACCACTATCTCCATGGGAGCTGCGAAAGCAAGCGTTAGAGCGTAAATTGACCGATGCAGAATTTGCTAGTGTGTTATTTCATATTGCTAAACATCGCGGATTTCAATCCAATAAAAAGGGTGGTACTGACAAAAATGATACGGAAGGACAAAAAGTTCTAACTGGTGCAGTAGAGCTTGAAGAAAAATGGCTTAGATCAGGCGAAAAATCTATTGCAGCTTATTTATCTACGCAAGCCAAGCAAAGAAATGGCGATGGTGATTATACAAATTCAATTAAGCGCGACCTTATAAGGGAAGAGGTAAAACAAATTTTTGCTGCACAAAATAAATTTGGTAATATAAAAGCTACTCCTGAACTCTTGAAAGAATATGCTGGCAGTGGCAACAAAGAAGAGCGTAATACCCTTGAAGGTGATGGAATTGCTTTTTTCCAACGACCATTGCAATCATCAGAGCATCTTGTAGGTGAATGTACTTTTGAGGAAGGCGAAAAACGTGCTCCTAGACATTCTTATACAGCGGAATTATTTGTATTATGGACTAAAATTAATAATACGCGGATTAAAGATACAAAAGGCAATGAACGTGCTTTAAATCAGGATGAGAAGAATAAATTATCTGAGTTGGTCCATAAAAACAAAGGTGGAGTTACCTATAAACAAGCGCGCAAAGAATTAGGTTTATGTGATGGCGAGCGTTTTAATATAAGTTATCGCAAAATTAAAGGCGAAGATAATGATTGGAATAAAATCCGTGACACTAGTGAAAAGCGTTATTTTCTTAAATTAACTGGCTATCACACACTTAAAGAAGCTCTTGATACAGGAAGTGCTAATGACTGGCAAAACTGGCTTGGATCACGTAAGAGTGATCTTGATGACATTGCGCGCATATTATCTTTTTACGAAGATAAAAAGCAGGTTGATGAGATGCTTGCCGAATATAATTTGAGTGAAGAGCAAAAGGAAAAGCTTTGTAGCATCACAAATTTCAGTAAATCCGTTGATTTATCTCTTAAAGCGTTGCACAAAATAGTACCTCTTATGCAAACAGGAATGCGTTACGATGAGGCATGTAAAGAAGTATATGGCGATCACCGAGCGCAAAAAGAAAATAAAGGGCTAGGGCTAATCCCGCCATTTGAAGATATTCGCAATCCTGTTGTAAATCGCGCTCTTGCTCAAACGCGAAAGGTTATAAATGCTTGTATCCGTAAACATGGTATGCCAGAGACTATAATTGTTGAAATGTCACGTGAGGTTGGTAAAAACTTTAAAGACCGTAAAGAAATTGAGAAAGAGCAACAGAAAAACGAGGCCTACCGCAATGAAGCACGTAACCATGCGGCAGAAATTCTTGGCATTATAGAAGATAACGTTACGGGCACAGATATTTTAAAATACCGTTTGTGGAAAGAACAAGATGGATTTTGTCCTTATTCAGGAGTCTACATGACACCTGAAATGTTGCGTGAAGGTTCGGCAACACAGATAGATCATATTATTCCACGTTCTCGTTCATTTAATAATTCATATATGAATAAAATCTTATGCTTAAGTGATGAAAATCAAAATAAGGGAAATGAAACTCCAGTAGAGTATTTTACTCGCATAGGGCGTAATATTTCTTCATTGGAGACCTTCGCTAGAACATTACCGCATAAAAAAGCAGAAAATTTACTAATAGAAAATTATGATAGTAGAAAATCAGATGAGTGGAAATCACGTGCCCTTAATGATACGCGTTATATTGCTAGATTTTTAAAAAGTCATTTAGAAGAAAGCCTAGATATTGAAATACAAGTTTGCAACGGAGCATTAACAGCTAATTTACGAGGGCAGTGGGGTTTTGGAAAGAAAACTCGCAGTAATGACCGTCACCATGCGCTTGATGCTATTGTGATAGCTTGTTCCACGCAAAGCATGGTGCAAAAGCTTGCTAATTGGAATAAATATGATGCTCGGCGAAAAAAACCGTCAGAGCGTCCATTCTCCCCCAAACCTTGGGATAATTTTCGTAATGATGCCTTAGAAGCTGTTGATGAGATATTTGTCTCCCGTATGCCTGTACGCAAAATAACAGGATCAGCGCATCAAGATACTATTCGCAGTATCCGTAAATCAGATGGGAAAGTTATACAGCGTGTAAAGCTTAAATCTCTAAAACTATCAATGTTAGAAAACATGGTTGATAAAGAGCGTAATATTAAGCTCTATAATGTTCTGAAAGAACGTCTTGAAGAGTATGGGGGTAAGGCGGATAAAGCTTTTGCAAATCCTGTTTATATGCCTGTCAATGACCCAACAAAAACTGCGCCACAAATAAAATCCATACGTATTATCACAAATGAAAAATCTGGCATTGAGATCAATGAGGGGCTTGCCAGTAACGGCGATATGGTGCGCGTAGATGTTTTTCAGAAAAATGGTAAATATTTCCTTGTTCCAATTTATGTTCATCACTTTGTAAAAGACAAATTACCAAATAAAGCAATTATGCAGGGTAAGGATGAAAAAGACTGGATTGAGATGGATGATGCAGATTTCATATTCTCACTTTGTAAAAACGATCTATTAAAAATTAAAAGCAAAAAAGAGGAATTTTTTGCATATTATGCTGGCACGGATCGAGCAACAGGAAATATATCTATACGCACGCATGACAGAGACCCATCATTTGGAAAAGATGGTATGAGAAAAGGACTTGGCGTTAAAACTTTATTATCCTTTGAGAAGTATTCTGTAGATTATTTTGGCAACAAAAGCAGAATAAAAAAGGAAAAAAGACTTGGCGTGGCGCAGTGTGATGATTCAAAACCCAGCAAAGATCAGCTTAAAACGGGGGCAGTTACATCTTGATAATGATGACGGAGTTTATACTCTTCCTATTGAGGATATTACTGCGCTGATCTTAGAATCACCGCAAATCACATTATCTTCAACTATTCTTTCTGCCTGTCAGGAACAAGGCGTAGCGGTTATAACTTGCGATGATAAACATATGCCAAATGGCGTATTATTGCCGTTTCAGCCTCACTCAAGGCAAAGTCGTATTGCTCATCTTCAATTATCATGGTCTCAAAGCTTGAAAAAACGCCTATGGCAACGCGTTGTACAATGTAAAATTAATAATCAAGCTATATGTTTAGAAAAATTTGCAGGAAAAAATGAAGCAAAGCGACTTTATGCTTTAGTTAGCCGCGTTACTTCTGGTGATCCTCAAAATATAGAGGCTCAAGCGGCACGTAATTATTGGCAACGTCTAATGGGGAAAGATTTCAGACGTGGAGCAAATGACAGCACAAATGCTGCTCTTAACTATGGCTATACTGTACTACGCGCTTTTGTTGCTCGTTCACAAGTTGCCTATGGTTTATTGCCTACCTTTGGAATTCATCATTGTAATGATCTTAATGCCTTTAACCTCACCGATGACATGATGGAGGTTTTTAGGCCATTCGTAGATATTATGGTTTGTGACTTAAAAACCACTGGTAAGATTGATCTAGATGATAACCAGCTTTCCATAGAAGTAAGACAAGAGCTAGCAAATATAGGTAACGTCACATGTTTAATAGATGGGGGAACCCACACAATTACAAATGCTTGTGATAAACTAGCAGCCAGTCTTGTAAACGCTATTGAAGGAAAAAGTCCTGCACTTCTGCTGTTACCAAAAATAAATATAAAAAAGAGCGTGAGATGACAGCAAAAAAGGATAAATTTATGTGGCTATTTGTATTTTTTGATTTACCAACTAAGACCAAGCCTGAACGCCGCGCGGCAACACGTTTTCGTAATTTTCTTTTGAAAGACGGTTATATGATGATACAATTTTCCGTATATGCACGAATCTGTAATGGTAAAGATCGAATCGATAAACATATGCAGAGATTGCAGACAGTTTTGCCCGAAAAGGGTGCTATCCGTGCGATGCAGATAACAGATAAACAATATGAACGGACAAAAATTCTTGTTGGAAAAAAGCAAAATAATGAAGAAACAAAGACCGAACAGCTCGTTTTATTTTAAAACTATTCGGTCTTTATCTATGTATTTCAGTACCTTAACTCAGTGTTATCATAACATAACCGTGTCGGATGGGAAGCTATGACCTCAATACCAGATGATGATAAAATATTAGCATCATAACATAACCGTGTCGGATGGGAAGCTATGACAGACGATTTATTTTCAACTATTCATGGTTCATCATAACATAACCGTGTCGGATGGGAAGCTATGACTGAGTGTGTGTTACAATTATTTATCCACATATCATAACATAACCGTGTCGGATGGGAAGCTATGACTTTATCCAATGCAAGTTCCGCCACAATAAATCATAACATAACCGTGTCGGATGGGAAGCTATGACTTTCGTTAAAGGCTCCATATTTTTTCTCCTATCATAACATAACCGTGTCGGATGGGAAGCTATGACTAATTAATGTTGGCGGTAGCCTTATTGATCATAACATAACCGTGTCGGATGGGAAGCTATGACTCTGTCAAACGCTACTTCTGCAACTATCAAATCATAACATAACCGTGTCGGATGGGAAGCTATGACTTATTACGATGAAGAAACAGGTGAAATTACATCATAACATAACCGTGTCGGATGGGAAGCTATGACTGAAATGACTGACTATAAAACTATATTAAATCATAACATAACCGTGTCGGATGGGAAGCTATGACCGCAGGATACTCATGGACAATGCCTAAATCAATCATAACATAACCGTGTCGGATGGGAAGCTATGACTTAAGTTCTTCTTGAGCCTTTCCAGTAAAAATCATAACATAACCGTGTCGGATGGGAAGCTATGACAAAAAATATGTCGAAGAGAAAATTAGAAGAATCATAACATAACCGTGTCGGATGGGAAGCTATGACAATAAGAGTATCAGTCTTATGTTGAATAGTATCATAACATAACC
>JALTAZ010000011.1 GCA_027075555.1 Micavibrio sp. | reverse complement strand
AGTGAAAAAGGATCAGGAAAATCATTTCTAAGTGTAGGATTTAAAAAGCTCTCAACCTCGTATAACGGTACGCCGCGCTGTGATAATAGGCGCGCCACCACCTCTGGCACTTCATAACGGCGCATTACAAGCTCAACATCATCCAAAGATGAATTTGCAAGCACCCACCGCGCTTTATTCAGTGATGTTTTAACAAGAGTTTTCGACATACCTAAAACTCTAAAAGATTCGTATGGTTAATTAAAACCATTAATTAAATTGCCTTGAGCCAGTTTTTACGATTAAAATTATGAGTAGCTTCAATACGGCGAACCGTACCAGATTTAGAGCGCATAACTATGGTTGAAGTTTTTGCACCACCAGCATAACGTCGTACACCACGAAGCATTGTACCATCAGTAACTCCGGTTGCGGCAAACATAACATTATCACCTTTCGCAAGGTCATCAGTGGTATAGACCTTATTCAGATCATTTATACCCCAACGCTTAGCTCTAGCGCGCTCATCATCATTACGGAAGGTCAAGCGACCTAACATTGAACCGCCGATGCACTGTAAGGCTGCTGCTGCTAGCACTCCTTCAGGTGCACCGCCAGAGCCAACATAAAGATCAATACCTGTATCAGGGTCAGTAGTTGCTATTACAGCACTTACATCACCATCACCAATTAAAGTAATGCGTGCTCCTGCCGCCCTAACATCTGCGATAAGCTGCTCATGGCGCGGACGATCCAAAATACAAACCATAAGTTCATTAACGTTTCCACCTTTTTCTGATGCTACTTTTTTTAAAACATCTGCGATTGGTGCATCCAAGTCCAAAATATCAGGGTTTATGCTTGGGCCAACGGCGATTTTATCCATATAAACATCAGGCGCATTCAAAAAACCGCCTTCATCAGTCATAGCAATAACAGCAAGTGCATTTGGTCCACCAGCGGCAGTTATGTCCGTTCCTTCTAAAGGATCAAGAGCAATATCAACCTTAGGACCTTTACCATCGCCGACTTCTTCCCCAATATACAACATGGGCGCTTCATCACGCTCACCCTCTCCTATAACTACGCGCCCTTGAATATGTAAAGTGTTAAGGGCAGAGCGCATAGCATCAACAGCCACTTGATCAGCCTCAACCTTATCACCACTACCAACTAACTTTGAAGCGGCTAAAGCCGCTGCTTCACTAACACGAGCAAGCTCTAATGCCAAATTTCTATCCATTATTTCTGTTTGTTCATTATTCATATCTTGCGCCTGTAATTGTGTCATAGTTTAAAAGTCCTATAAAATTAGTTAAGCAATGCTATAGCTCTTCAATGCGCATCAGACAAGGTTTTTCCTTGCACGCATCTAAATCTTTTATAATGGATACAGCCCTTAACATATTAACATGGCGCGCATTGTGCAAGGTCAAAACAATAGGAACACATTGCCCTGGATCATGACCGCGCTGTACCATGCCTTCGATAGATATTTCCTGATCCTTTAATATTGCAGATATATCGGCAACAACACCTGGTTTGTCAATAACCGCAAGACGCAAGTAATAGCGCGCATTTGTTTCGCCTATATCAATCCACTTTGCATCTTTAAGGCTATTCGCTGGAACACCAAATGTCGGAACACTAACCCCTCTGGCAATATCGATTATATCTGCAACGACAGAAGATGCAGTTGGTCTTTCACCTGCTCCCTTGCCAGTCATAAGAGGGGTTTCAACAAAATCCCCTTCGACATAAACAGCGTTATAAACATCTTCTATAATACCCATAGGAGAGTCAATAGGAACAAGGCAAGGTTCTACTACTTGCATAATTTTATCCTCAATCTTGCGCGCAACGCCAAGTAGCTTTATGCGATAGCCAAATTCTGTTGCATAAGCAATGTCAGTTGAATTTATCTGCGCAATTCCTTGTACTTTTATTGCATCAAAATCAGGCTTAACCCCAAACGCAATAGAGGTAAGAATACATAATTTATGCGCTGCATCAACCCCTTCTATATCAAAGGCTGGATCAGCTTCTGCATATCCGAATTTTTGTGCGTCTTTTAATACATCATAAAAATCACGCCCGCTCTCACGCATAACACTAAGGATATAATTGCATGTACCATTAAGTATGCCGTATACAGCTCTGAATTTATTTGCTGCTAATCCTTCGCGTATAGTTTTAATAACAGGAATACCACCAGCAACCGCGGCTTCATACATTAAGCACACACCGTTATTTTCTGCCTTTTGTGCAAGCTCAAATCCATGATGCGCAATTAGGGCTTTATTAGCCGTAACCACATGACGAGCGTTATCTAATGAAGATCTCACAAGATCTGCGGCAGTTCCTTCAGAACCACCAATAAGTTCTACCACCACATCAACATTATCATGTGTGGCAATATCTGCCGTATTATCTACCCAATCATAGGCTCCTAAATCTATTCCGCGATCTTTGGATTTGCTGCGCGCAGACACTGCAACAACTTCTATCTTGCGCCCAGCTCTTTGCTCAATAATATCGGCATTTTGCGTTAATATTTTTATAACGCCTATTCCAACTGTGCCTAACCCTGCAATACCAACCTTTAAAGGCTCACTCATAACTTCATTATCCTTTGTAAAAACTTATATCTTAGGTATTAACGCGCTTTTGATTTTGTTTCAAGTATGAGAAAAATATAGAATAAAATATAAACGGCATGATAATTGCTTATATTGCTGTTTTGTGCATATAAGGCATAAAGCTTATTTCCATAATGATAAAATCAAGGTTAAATCAAAATGAGTGAAAAACAAACTAAGAACAACAAGAATAAAGATTTCCAAATACCTGATCCCATAGCTTTAGGCAAAGCCATAATGGAAGCATATGAAAAGGTACAACCGCTTTTTGAAGAATATATAGAAAAATATACAAATCCCAATACAGCAAAAGATCTATCTCATATAAAATTTGATCCTATGAATGTTCGAGAAGCCTATATAGAATTTCTTGAAAAATTGGCACAAAAACCTGAAAAATATTTTGAGATTCAAGCCGAATTTGTGCAAGACTGGGTTAACCTTTGGCAAAACAGTATGCAAAAATTTATGGGTGAAAAACCATTATTGCCGGAAATCAATATTAAATCTGACCGCCGTTTTAAAGCCCCTGAATGGGAAGAAAGCGCAATTTTTGAATTTATAAAAAAATCCTATCTACTTACCTGTCAACAGGTAGAAAAAACAATTACCTCGGTTGAGGGGCTTGATAATAAACAAAAAGAAAAATTGAAATTCCAAGCAAAGCTACTAACCGATGCCATGTCACCAACTAATTTTGCGATAACAAACCCCGAAGTTATAAAAGAAACCATTGATACAGGTGGGAAAAATCTAGTGAAGGGGTTTGAGAACCTGCTGGAAGATTTAAAGCGTGGTAATGGTGATCTAAATATCAGTACCACTAAATACGAAGCTTTCGAACTTGGCAAGAATGTAGCAGTTACAAAGGGGCAAGTAATTTATCAAAATGACTTAATGCAACTGATTCAATACGAACCTAAAACCAAGAATGTGTTTAAAACGCCTCTACTGGTTATTCCTCCATGGATAAATAAATATTATATTTTGGATTTACGTCCAAAAAACTCTCTTATTGAATGGTTAGTAGAACAAGGACACAGCGTTTTTATTATCTCTTGGGTAAATCCTACGGCTAAACTAGCAAAAAAGAAGTTTGAAGATTATATGTTTGAAGGTGTAATTGATGCTGTTGAACAAATTAAAAAAGTAACTGGAGAAGACCAAGTTAATACTATTGGGTATTGCCTTGGTGGCACTTTGCTGGCAACTACTATGGCATATATTGAAGGTAAAAATATCAGAAGCAAAAAAAGCAAAACGCCTATAAAATCAGCAACTTTTTTAACCACCTTGCTTGATTTTCAACATGCTGGCGATATGAAGCTTTTTCTTGACGATGAGCAGCTAGAGCATCTTGATAAAATAATGAAAGAACATGGAATCTTACAGGGCAAAGAGATGCAAAAAACCTTTAGTTTGATGCGTGCTAACGATCTTATATGGTCTTTTGTGGTTAATAACTATCTGATGGGCAAAGAGCCATTTCCCTTTGACCTTTTATATTGGAATGATGATTGTACCAACATGCCTGCAGCGATGCACCGCTTTTACCTACGTAATATGTATCGTGATAATAATCTTGTTAAAGCAGGAAAAATAAAAATTGATGGCATTGGAATTGATTTATCTAAAATTAAATCTCCTTGCCACTTTATTTCAACAAAGGAAGATCATATAGCACCTTGGATTGCTACTTATGAAGGTGCAAAGCGACTTGTTGACAGTGATGTTAGGTTTACATTAGCGGCATCAGGCCATATAGCAGGAATAGTAAATCCCCCTGAAAAAGATAAGTATTGCTACTGGGTTAATGATAAAATGGCAGACACACCAGAAGAGTGGTTCAATAATACAATAAAGTATAAAGGATCATGGTGGAAATATTGGCAAGAATGGGTTGTAGTATATTCTGGTGAAAAAGTTACGGCTCGCAAATTAAAAAATGGCTTAGAGCCAGCCCCAGGAAGTTATGTTAAGATTAGATATTGTTAGATATTTCACGATATATAAATAAACTTAAAATCCAGCACCTGGTAGTTTTAAATAATTAAGCTCGTAGCTTGAACTATCACGGCCTAAAATATCATTACGGTGTGGAAATCTACCGAACTTTTCAATAACCTCCATATGTTTAATAGCATATTCATAGCTCATAGGGTCATCATCTTTCATCTTTTCAAATAAAGATACACTGCGCTTTTGCTCAATTATATTTTCACTATGCATAAATGGTATATAAATAAATTTACGCTTTATAGGTGATAAAATAGTATCAAAGCCCCTATGCAATGCCTCCTTAGCTATTAGCAAAGCTTTATTATCTGTTGCAAAAGCCCTAGGAGTTCCCCTGAACATATTTCTAGGAAATTGATCCAAAACTAAACAAAGCGCAAGAACGCCATCGGCATCTTTTGTCCACTCGGCACATAAATCTTTCTTTGCCATTTCATAAGTGACCATAAATCTATCAGTTATCTCTTTATCAAAGCTATCACTTTTTTGGAACCACTGAGCCGGCGTACTTTCCTCAAACCAGAATTTTAATACTTCCATTTTTGTATCACGCATAAAAAAAATACCTTTTTTTAAAAAAAACGCGCCTATCTGGTAAAAACCAAAAGGGCGCGTCAAAATTATAAATCTATAACAGAAAGATTGCTAATGGACATCTTTCCATATTTTCTTTTTAACCACGTACATTATGCCTGCAAATATCAGCAAAAATAAAATAACTTTAAGACCAGTCTTTTTGCGCACCTCCATATGAGGATCTGCCACATACGTAAGAAACTGAACCACATCATGTGCATATTGCTCAAGTGTTTCTGCACTACCATCTTCATATGAAATCTGTCCATCAGATAATGGTGCCGCCATTGATATATTGTGACCAGGGAAATATTTATTCCAGCTTTTCCCTTCAACAACTTCTGCGCCATGAGGTGGGTCTTCATAACCAGTTAATATTCCAAAAACATAATCAGGGCCATTTGCTCTAGCCTTGGTTATAAGTGAAAGATCAGGAGGAACAGCCCCGCCATTTGCAAATGCAGCAGCTTTAGAGTTTGGAAATGGTGATATAAAACGATCGCTTGGCAAAGCCGGACGATCAAACATTTCGCCCTCATCATTTGGACCATCGCGTACAATATATTCAGATGCAATGTTCTTTATTTGCGATTCACTATATCCAAGAGC
>JALTAZ010000010.1 GCA_027075555.1 Micavibrio sp. | reverse complement strand
ATAAGAGGAAATAGATAGTGAGTATTAAAACCATGCAACAACCAAGCGAATTTCAAACAAAGACTAACATGGACAACATGTATCGCTGGACCCGCCATATTTATGACCTAACACGTAAATATTATCTGCTTGGTCGAGATGAACTGATTGATAAAATTAACATTAAAAATGGTGAGTATATTTGTGAGGTTGGCTGTGGTACTGCTCGTAATTTAATAAAAATTGCTGATAAATACCCCAATGCTCATTATTACGGGCTTGATGCATCAGATGAAATGCTTAAAACCGCACAAAGTAACTTAGAACAAGCAAAAATGAGTGGTAAAATTATACTAAAGCAAGCTTTTTCGCAAAGTTTTGAACCTAAAACGCTTTTTAGATTAGAACAACCTCTTGATAAAATCGTATTTTCTTATGCTCTATCCATTATTCCGCCGTGGCAAGATTCTATAGACCACGCACTAGAGCTACTACCTTCTGGCGGAGAGATTCATATCGTTGATTTTGGTGGGCAAGGTGATCTGCCTAGAGCGTTTCGTAGATTTTTATTCTGGTGGCTTAAAATGTTTCACGTTTATTATAAGCCTGAAATTCTTGATTATCTAAAACGCCTAGAAGTTGAGCGCAAAGGATCATTAGAGGTTCATCACCTATATAAGGGCTATGCCTATAGAGCGGTATTTAAGAAAATTTAGATATATAATAAACTACTATTATATATTAAGTTTAAATTTCTGTAGCATCTTAAAAACACTCATATCATTTATATTTTGCGGGGCTAACTCTCTACCTGTTATCCAATTATACAAATCTGGGTCGTTATGGGTAAGAAGCACATCATAATCACAAAGCTCCTTTTCAGTGAAGCTTGACACAAACCGCTTTGCAAATGACCCCATAATGATATCCATTTCCTTGGTTCCGCGATGTAAAGATCGAAAAATCAAGCGCTTACGCTTATTTTCAATAGTTTTATTATCTTTGATTGCTGCTTCCATATTCAATTCTCAATATTATATATATAAATGGTTAGAATAGCGTTATATTCTATTTTTGAAAGGATAATTTTAAGCATGAGCCAAAGACCTTTTGAGTTAGACCCGCTATTTCGTAGCGTCACTACCCTTACTGGTGTAGGGCCACGTATTGGAAAGCTAATGGAAAAACTTATTGGCGGACCCAAAGTACTTGATCTGCTGTTTCATGCCCCTATAGACTTTATTGATAGGCGTCTTACCTGCCTAATATCTGATGCACCTAGTGGCAGGATAATCACCACAGAAGTTAAGGTAGAAAAACATTTACCTAATACTCGAAAATCCCTACCCTATCGCATAAAATGTAGTGATGATAGTGGCTATATTATGCTGGTATTTTTTCATGCAAAAAAGGACTGGATTGAAAAACTTCTCCCCCTAGGAAAATCAGTGATTATAAGTGGTAAGATAGAATATTTTCAAGGACAGCCACAAATGCTGCACCCTGATATTACAAATCCATCAGAGCGCAAAACCCTAGAAATAGTAGAAGCAATATATCCACTTACAGCAGGAATTACTAACAAAGTTATGCGTAAGGCTCAAATGTCTGCAATTAAATATATACCAATACTACCTGAATGGATTGATGAGGCGCATAAAAAGCGTGAAGACTGGTTAGATTGGCATATATGTTTAAAATCAATACATAATCCAACAAGCGAAGATGATCTTGAGCCAACAAGCCATATAAGGTCTCGACTTGCCTATGATGAGCTACTTGCTAATCAGCTAACCCTTGCCCTAATGCGCAACAGGCAGCGCAAAATAAATGGTCGATCATTTAAGCAATCGGCTGTGCTGCGCAATAAAATAGAGCGCAAATTGCCCTTTAACTTAACTAGAGCGCAAAAACGCAGTCTTTATGAAATAGATCATGATATGGGGCAAAAGGAACGAATGCTGCGGCTGCTGCAAGGTGATGTAGGAAGCGGGAAGACTATTGTTGCAGTAATGGCAATGATGAATGCTGTAGAAAATGGATCTCAAGCAGCTATTATGGCTCCTACTGAAATATTAGCACGCCAACATGCAAAAAGTATAAAGCCGTGGCTTAATGCCGCAGGTGTTCGCTTTGTTACCTTAACAGGACGTGACAAAGGTAAAACAAGAGAGCTTATTTTAAAACAAATTAAAGATGGAACAGCACAATTTATTATTGGAACTCATGCAATATTTCAAGATAATGTAAAATATAAGGATTTAGGGATAGCTGTAATTGATGAACAACATCGCTTTGGCGTGCACCAACGCCTAGAGCTATCAAATAAAAGTAAAGGAACAGATATTCTTGTTATGACAGCAACACCTATACCCCGCACTTTGGCTCTTACAGCATATGGGGATATGGAAGTATCAAAACTTGATGAAAAACCAGCAGGCAGAAAACCCATTGAAACATTGCTGCTTTCAAAGGAAAAAATGGATTCTATTATTGATGGCATAAAACGCAAAATATCCGAAGGGATACGTGTTTATTGGGTCTGCCCATTAGTAGAAGAATCCGAGTTAATGGATTTAGCCGCAGCAGAAGAAAGATATGATATATTGAAAGCTACCTTTGGTGATCGTATAGGTCTAGTACATGGACGTATGAAGCCAAGTGACAAAGACGATATAATGAATAAATTTGCTAATGGTGATTTAGATGTCCTTGTTGCTACTACAGTTATTGAGGTTGGGGTTAATGTTCCTAAGGCGTCCATAATGGTGATTGAACATGCTGAACGTTTCGGATTGTCACAGCTCCACCAACTCCGAGGGCGTGTTGGTAGAGGATCAGAAAAATCATATTGCTTCTTAATTTACTCTCCCCCACTAGGTGAAACAGCAAGGGAGCGTCTAAGTATCATGCGCGATACTGAAAATGGCTTTATAATAGCAGAAAAAGACCTTGAATTGCGTGGCAGTGGTGACATTATGGGCACTAAACAAAGCGGCATCACTGACTTTAAAATTGCTGATCTGTCAGCGCATAGTGACTTACTTGCCGCGGCACGAGATGATGCAAAACTTATCATATCACGTGACCCTAAATTGGAATCTAAGCGTGGAAGTGCACTTAAAACGCTTCTATATTTATTTGAGCGCGATCAAGCAATTAAATATTTTAGGAGTGGTTAGAAAAGCTCCTTAATTGATTTTTTGCTTTTCTTTTAATTTTTTACAATCCGCATCGTCCAGTTTTAGTTCTTTCTTGATTTTCCCCATTTCATTTATAATACAATCAATTGTAAATGTTACCTCTTCCATTTCTTTAATTGATGGCATACCGTAGGCTCTAGCTCTATCATCGCCGCCAATTACTCGCGCAGGAATACCGATGGCCGTAGCACCAGCAGGAATATCAGATGTAACAACTGAATTTGCACCAACTTTTGCATGCTCACCTATTGTAATATCTCCAAGAACCTGTGATCCCGCGCCGATAATCGCCCAATCCTCTAATGTTGGGTGGCGTTTGCCATCAACCTTACCTACACGCCCTACTCCACCTAGTGTTACGCCATGATAAATAGTAACATTATCGCCTATTACCGCTGTTTGACCTATAACCACACCTGTTCCATGATCTATAAAAAAGTTCTTCCCTATTTTTGCCTCAGGGTGAATTTCAATTCCTGTAAGAATACGTGAAAAATTTGCCAAAGTTCGGGCAAGAGCTCTTAACTTCAAGTGCCAAATAAAATTATTAAGACGATGCCAAAGCACTGCATGAAAACCATTATAGGCAAAGACCACCTCTAAAAAACTGGGTTTAGCAGGGTCACGCTCACGTATAGAGTTAATAAGATCAAACATTTTCCTTACGCCTCTTTTTTATTTTTAGTTTTTTTACCCTCTATTTTTTCTAATTCTGTTGATGGGGTAATAATTCCAGCAGAAACAACAAGTTTAACACCTTCCTCAACACTCATTTTCAGATATTTAAGCTCTGATTTAGGAACAAAAAGTAAATAACCTGATGTAGGATTAGGAGTTGTCGGCACAAAAACATTTACAGTTTCCTGATCTGTATGATATTGAACTTCACCTTCTGATGTTCCTGTTACAAAGCCTATGGACCAAATACCTTTACGCGGATATTCAAGCATAACAACCTCTCTAAATGCACTAGACTGACTAGCCATGATAGTTTCAAATATCTGCTTGATTGCTCCGTATAAGCTACGAACTACTGGCATTTTATCAACAATATACTCAGATAATTTGATAAACATGCGACCAAGAAAATTAGTGGCAAACCACCCAATAATTATAAAAAAGGCTATGGCAATTATAAGTCCAAGACCTGGAATAGTTGTATGACCGTATAAGGCCTCATACCAATCATCTGGAAGAACCTTGCCAACTTTACTATCCACATATGTTAAAAATATATAAGTAAGATATACCGTTATGGTTATCGGAGCAGTTACCAAAATTCCAGTAAGTAAATAACGGCGTAACCTTGGTAAAACCCCTACGGAATAAGTGATATCATCAACATTACCATTCTTCTGGTCTTTATCTACCATATCGTACCCCATGTTATAAAAATAAAAGCACTATGGCTTGATAGAAAAATAAAAACAAGCATCTAAAATAAATTATATTATTTTTACCGAAGCCATCTATCCATTACTACGCTTGCTGTTAAGTCACCCGTTACATTAACTGCAGTACGAAACATGTCTAAAATTCTATCGACACCTAGAATAAACCCAACCGCAGCAGGCGCAAGCCCCACACTGGTTAAAATGGTGGCTAAAACCACAATCCCTACCCCTGGGGTCGCTGGTGTACCAATAGAGGCACCAACGGTTGTAACTAGTATCAATGCTATATCAGCGTTAGTAAGCTCTATTCCTGAAATATCACCAAATACCTGAACTAGGAAAATAGTTGCCACAGCCTGATAAAGAGCAGTACCATCCATATTTATGGTTGCGCCAAGCGGAATAACAAAACGGCTTATCTTTGCAGGAACTCCTAATTTCTGCTCAGAGCAAGCCATAGTAAAAGGCATAGTAGCCGCTGATGAAGAAGTAGAAAAAGCCAATAACTTAACTTCTCTTACGGCCTTTAAAAATTCGATAGGATTGCGCCCAGCGATAAATTTTACAATAAACAAATACACTCCAACCATACTAATTAGGCCAAATAAAACGCTAAGCATATACATGCCCATACCAGCAAGAGCAGCAAAGCCAAGCTTAATTGTCATATCGCAAATCAAGCCAAATACGGCAACTGGAGCAATCATCATTGCCCAGCCAACAACCGTCATAGAAATGGCCTGACCTGATTGTGCTAGATCTTTTATAGGTTTAGCAACATCTTCTGACAGGCTTACTAAAGCTACGCCAATAACAGTAGCTGCAATTACAATTTGTAATAAATTCTTATCCAATATGGCCTTACTCATATTAGTAGGAATTAAATTAGCGATACGATCTGGAATTGTAAGCCCCTCAAATGTTTTAGGTGCAACAGGGGCATAGTTCATCTCATCTCTAAACCCTTTTATAAGATCAGGGTCTATATAGCTAGCTGGATCAATAAAATAAACACAAGCAATACCTATAGATATTGAAATTACAGTCGTACTAATAAAGTAAAACACTATACGAACACCCATTTTTTGTAAAAATGCTAATTCTCCACTTTGTGTAATGCCAATAATTATTGAGCATAATATAAGTGGAATTACCACCATTTGTATAAGACCAAGAAACAATATACCTGGCAATTTAATCCAAGGAGATACATCACGTACCAAATCATCAGATAACAAAGCATAACCATGAGGAGATAGTATTATCCCCACGATAATACCTATAAACATACCTATTAAAATCTTAATCCAGAGGTTTTTATTAAATCTTTTATAATCCATGTTGAAAAATTTTCTTATCTATTTTTTATTATCTATTTAATGATGGTAATGGTAATTACAATTAAAATGCGACAATAACATGCAAACCGGTATTCTAAAACAACTGCTAAGAAAAATCCTGTTACTCTAGCGTATTATTTAGCGTATTATAAAGTAAAAGATACTGACCCCAACCATAGAATATAAAATTATGAGCTATAAAAAACGCTATAACCGACAAATGATATTGCCTGAGATTGGCACAAAAGGTCAGGAAAAGCTACATAAATCCAAAGTGCTATGTATTGGTGCAGGAGGGCTTGGCTGCCCTGCTCTTTTATATTTAAGCGCTGCTGGAATTGGCCATATTGGCATAGTTGATTTTGATAATGTTGATGAAAGTAACCTGCAAAGACAAGTGCTTTTTACAATTGATGATATTGGTAAGAATAAAGCTCTAGCCGCAAAAACACGGCTAAACTCCCTTAACCCTGATATTAAAATCATTGCATATGATTTTGAATTGAATGATAAAAATGTAGAAAAACTTTTCAATGAATATGATCTTATAATTGATGGCACAGATAATTTTTCTGCTAAATTCTTAATAAATGATGCCGCTGTTAAAATGGGCAAACCATTCATATATGGTTCAATACTTGGTTTTGATGGACAAGTTAGCATATTTAATCATAATGGCTGCGCTTGCTATCGTTGTTTGTTCCCTACGCCACCAAAAGGGTATATTCCCAACTGTGCAGAAGCCGGAGTGATAGGGGCAGTAGCAGGAATAATCGGAACCACCCAAGCTATGGAAGCTATAAAAATTATAATTAACAATGATATTTTAGAAATATTATCTGCTAAATTATGGATTATCGATATTCATAATATGAATTGTAAAACCCTTACCATACCAAAAAATCCAAATTGCCCAACTTGTTCAAAAGAAAAAAAGGAGGAGATTAAATTGACACACTCATCACAAAATTGTGGAATTATACCCGAATGTAGCCCTGAAGATGTTAAATCTAACACAAATGCAACCATTATAGATGTTCGAGAAAAAGACGAATGGGATAGCGGGCATATTGAAAATGCCATACATTTCGCTCTATCAGACTTATCGGAAGGCAAAATGCCAAATTTGCCTAAAGATCAAGAAATCATTTTATATTGCAAAAAAGGCATGCGCGGAAAACAAGCCGCCCAGATATTAAAATCTAGTGGCTACACAAACATAACTAATATGTGCGGTGGCTATGATGCTTGGTGTGAGTCGATAACATAAAAGAATTATAACCTAAGATAAAAATACCGTGGTGCCCCCGGTCAGACTCGAACTGACACTCCCGAAAGAACCGGATTTTGAATCCGGCGCGTCTACCAATTCCGCCACAGGGGCCTGCAACATAATTATTGGAGCGATAATAGCCATCTTTACAAAATCCGCAAGAATTTAGTAGAAAAAAATTTTAAATCTTTAGTATTTTTTGTTTTTTACACTCGTAAAGATTAGCAAAGTTTGATATTTCATCATAAATGAGAAACTTATCAGACATACTTAAAAGCATAGAAACAGAGTGTGAAGGCGATAATATTAGCATTAACGACTTACTAGAGGCCTTTCATGAGCGCGGGTTTGGATTTTTTTTATTTATATTTGCTCTGCCCGCTGCCCTTCCCTTACCTGCTGTTGGAATTGGCACAGTTTTAGCCATTCCCCTAATGTTTTTAACTGCACAGCAAGCAATCGGGCGTCATACTATTTGGTTTCCTGAAAAATTCAAAAATAAGAGCCTAAAGCGCAAGAGCGTTATTGCCATGATTGACAAGGCTTTACCATGGACACAAAGAGTAGAAACGCTAGTTAAGCCTAGGCTATTATTTATTACACATGATATTTTCTCGCGTCTTATCGGAGTATTTGGCTTTATCATGGCATTATCCGTTTCAATACCCCTGCCCCTTACCAACACAGTTCCTAGCCTTGGTATAGCAATTATGTCAATTGGCATAATAACAAGAGATGGATTAGCAATATTGGTAGGTGCTGCCATCGGTATTATTTGGGTTTGCGCGATTACAGCTATTATATTATTCTTAGGCACTGAGGGCATTGATATCGTTAAAGATCTAATCAAAGGGTATTTTTAAAGGAATAAATACCATGAAAATAAATATAGATTTAATCAAAATGCTTTTATCCAACCCTGTTTTTACTTTTGGGGTCATTGTGTTTATATCATTCACAGCTCTTGCAATGGCTTTATCATCAGAAGCGTTTTTTGGGCTAGAACCTTGTAATTTATGCATATATCAACGCTACCCATTTCTATTTGGAATAATTCTTGGTATAGCTGGATTAATCTTACGCAATAAAGAAAAAATCGCTCGTATATTACTGGGGGTGATAGGAATTAACTTTCTGATCAATAGCGGAATTGCCTTCTATCATACAGGAGTAGAACAAAAATGGTGGACTTCGGTGCTTGAGGGGTGCAAAGTTCCGCATTTTTTTGATGACACATCAGAACAAAGCATTCTTGAAAACCTCATGAGCGCGCCAATGTCATCATGCAGCGACATTCAATGGCAAGACCCTTTGCTTGGTCTATCGATGGCGAATTATAATGTCTTATTATCTTTTGATTTATTTGTGTTTTCTATAATTGGCGCCTACCTGCTTAAAACTAAAACTATATCTGTGCCTTTTAAAAAGCCATAAAACCTTTTGTTTTATTTATATTTATTATTCTTCTATTAGCTCTGCATCCCAGTATAAAAAGTCACTCCAGCTTTCATGTAAAAAATTAGGAGGGAATTTGCGCCCACTATTTTGAAGCTCAAAAACTGTTGGCTCTCTAGGCTTTATGAGCGGATACATTCCTATATCTTCAGGCATTTTATTACCTTTTTTAGTATTACAGCGCTGACATGCCGCAACTATATTATCCCAATTTGTACGCCCCCCTCTAGAGCGTGGCACTACATGGTCAAAGGTAAGATCATGCGTTTTAAAGCCTTTAGCACAATATTGACAAGTCCAGCGATCCCGCAAGAATAGATTAAACCTTGTAAAAGCTGGCGCGCGCGCTGTTTGCACATATTCCTTTAAAGCAAGCACGGATGGTAATCTCATTTCCATAGCAGGAGAGCGCACCGTGCGATCATATTCAGATACAATATTTACGCTACCTCTAAAAATTGCCCTAACAGCATCTTGCCAAGACCAGACAGATAATGGAAAATAGCTAAGCGGTCTGAAATCAGCATTTAATATCAAGGCACTACATCGCTCTAACGGTATGGCTGTATTCATTTGCACGATCCTTTCCGACTAATGCCAGCATAAGATAAAAAAAACACCAGTAATAGCCTAATTAGCACGAACCAACAGGCGGAGAAGAAATAGCCTCAACCACCGCTAAATCCCGCACTTCCCTGTGTGAATTATATCATATTTGAGCTAATTTTTGTTCTTTGAAATAATATTTCTTTGCTGCAATCCACAATTTTTATACGACAAAAAAAACGCTTGGGTGAAATTTACCAAGGCTATTCAATGGGTTAAACCAAGGATAAAGAGACAATAATCTTTCACCCGCACTGCACAATAGTTGCTATATAAAATCTATATAAAATCTATATAAAATCTACATAAACGTGCATTTACAAATTCATCCCAAGATATTAATCAAAAACTCTGCACCACTATCAATACCTTTTTGATCAATTGAATGTGCAAGCCCTGCTGTTGTATGACCACTAACTTCATAGCCATGCTCTTTTAAAATTCCCTCAGCCTGTGCGCGCGCTTGCACGGGAACAACATCATCATCTTCACCATGAATAAGATGTATAGGCATTTTTTGAAATTTTTCAATATCTTGCGAAAAATCCCAAAGCAAAGCCCCTGAATATCCCAATACGCCCGCAATCCTACTTTTCAGCCTAGGTGCAATATGTAAAGATGTCATAGTACCCTGAGAAAAACCCAGCAATGCAAGTTTTTCTGGGGTTATATTATAACTTCTAAGTTGCCTTTCTATAAATTCTTCAACGATTGGAAAAACCTGTTCTACCCCCTTTAACATCACTTTAGGGTTACGATCTTGCAGTGAAAACCACTGATATGCGTTGGGGTAGCCAGGTGGAACCATATCACAAGGAAAAGGCGCATCAGGTGATATAAACATGGCCTTTGGTAGATTTTGCGATAATAAAGGCGCTAAAGATATTAAATCTTGCCCATTAGAACCAACACCATGAAGCATAATAACTAGCTGCTCCACCTTACCCAAATCAGGGCAATATTCATAAAAATTCTTAATGCTCATAGCGTTACTTTCTAGCATAGATAATTTCTATAAGGTAGAGCATAATCATCATGGGTTAAAAATTTTCTTTATTATCACCTTATTTTTTTGGTCAATAACCCTGACAAATAGATTTATAAGTACTCTGTACATAACTCTTATTCTTGATACAATGTTGCAAGTTGTTGATAGAAAGAAAAATCATTTATGAAATACGACCTATTACATATTCAAGGTAAACCTTATGTCCTTGTTCCTTTGCATGATTATAGAGAGCTAGCTGATACAAATGCAGATTCGCATCTATCTGATGATATATTAGACCAAATTTCCGCAGGACAAGAACACCCAATCAAGATAATTCGTAAATATCGTGGCATGACCCAAAGCGATCTAGCCAGAGCCTCTGGTATATCTCGCCCCTATTTAACAGAGATAGAAACAGGCAAGAAAGACGGATCACTACGTGCCATGAAAGCCATTGCAAAAGCCCTTGATGTTAATGTTGGAATATTGGCATAGAAATAAGTGATAAACTTGTCCTACAATTTTAAATTTACAATTCCCCCCTCCAAATCAGAAATTAAGTCTTGTGGATCCTCACTTCCAATCTGAAAACGAATGAACACACCCTCTTTTTGCCAATTAGAGCGATAAGTCTTCATATCTTGAGGTTGTACAAGGCTTTCATACCCTCCCCAACTACTGCCAACAGGGAAAAGCTCGAGTGAATCTACAAATCTAGATATATCGTTAAAACTATATTTAGGATTAAATAAAACGCCAATCAAACCATTAACCCCTGAAAAATCACGTTTCCATATATCGTGTCCCTTTGCATTTTCAAGGGCTGGACAGTATAGTTCTTGCACCTCTTTACGTTCTTTAAACCATTTTAACACTAAGAGCATATTCTTACCCGCATAATCAAGGCGCATCTGAAGTGTTCTAAGTCCACGCAAAGAAAGATATAAATCCTCTGCCCCTGCACAAACACCTAAATTCACAGCGCAAGCCTTAAGCTTTTCATAATTTTCCTTAGTATCAGCAACAGCAAAACCAAGATTAATATCTGAATGACCGCCAAGATATTTGGCCGCTGATTGTAAGGATATATTAACCCCATGATCTAGGGGATTGAATAATATCCCTGCTGAGTAAGTATTATCCATAACTGTTAAAATGTTATTTTCCCTTGCAATTTTTGCAATTGCAGGAACATCTTGAACTTCTAGCGTAGCAGAGCCCGGAGATTCTAGATATATAAGGGCCGTATTATCGCGAATTAAATCTTTAATTCCTGCCCCTACCATCGGATCGTAATATTCAACCTCTATACCATAAGATTTCAACTGTGAATTAGCAAAAAACCGCGTGGGAGGATAACAGCTATCTACAATCAAAATATGATCTCCTGCCTTAAGAAATGCCAGTAATACCGTTGTAATAGCTGATAAACCACTTGATGTTGATATAGAATGAAAGCCGCCCTCAAGTTCTGATACGGCTTCTTCAAAATTTTGTGATAAGGGGTTATTTATACGCCCGTAACGATATTTAGTATAAGGATTAAGATAAGCGTCCAAGTCTTTGTATAATATAGTAGATGTTCTACAAATAGGTGGATTTACCACACCAAAATAATCTTCAGGATTACGCCCTGCATGAACAAATTTAGTTGCTTTTTTATATTTATTATCATTACTCATAAAATTTTACCTTATAATCACGATCATGGATTAAAGCCGGTATAATATTTCTAGCTCTATTGATCTTTTCCTTCTCTAAGTTTGCATAAATAATGCCTTCACCATCTTCTTTTTGCGCTAAGATCCGCCCCCATGGATCAATTATCATAGAATGGCCATAAGTTTTACGCCCGCCTTCATGCTCTCCTGTTTGCGCGGCGGCAATAACATAGCTTCCTGTTTCTATTGCTCTTGCCCTTAGCAATATTTCCCAATGCGCCTTGCCTGTTACAACAGTAAATGCCGCAGGTACACATATGATATTAGCCCCTGCCTTAGCCAAATCACGATATAAATGAGGAAATCTCAAGTCGTAACAAATAGAAAGAGCCGCAGAAAAGCTATTATTTATATTTACTATGACTGCCTCATCACCTGCCTTTATGCTATTGCTTTCCTTATGGATCTCTCCATTAGGAATTTGAACATCAAATAAATGAATTTTGTTATATATCGCTTTAATTTTGCCATAAGGAGAAAAAACAATAGCACGATTATAGCGTTTATTGCCTTTGCCTTCATCTTCAAGTTTTACAGAAATAGAGCCAATCACCAAAGTAATATTTAGCTCTTTTGACAAAGCAGAAAAACGTGGAATTGCAGGGTGAGTATCTATAGAAAAGCCACCATCTAGATCATTATCGACAAGATAGCGAATAGAGCAAGTATTTTCAGGCGTAAGTATAAAATTAGCTCCATTTGCCACCCCTTGCCTTATAAACTCTTCAGCTTTATCTAGGTTCTCATCAACGTCAGAACTGCTAGTCATTTGGATAGCGGCAACTTTAATACTGGTACTCATGAACAAAACCTTTTAACCAGTAAGAATAATATCAAGTTTACCCTCTGCCTCAAGCGCGTATAAATCATCACACCCCCCATAATGCTTATCATTTATGAAAATTTGAGGAACAGACCTAGCGCCATTTGTACGATCCATCATCTTGGCTCTAGCATCTAAATCATTGGAAATATTATATTCAACATAATCAACCCCTTTAGAATCAAGTAATTGTTTAGCGCGAACACAATAAGGACATGTGTTTGATGAATAAATTTCTACATTTGGCATTTTCTAACCTCTTTTAATCAAACTAAATAAAATTATAATCATTTACAAAGAAATTTAATATGCAGAAAATAAAAAATTATTGCTCAAGATCTGACCTAAGCACACGCGCCAAAGTTAATATGTTAACCTCTCTAACTCCAGATTTTATTAGTACCATGCTACATTCTTTGACTGTTGCACCAGAGGTATAAACATCATCAATTAATATAATTTTTTTATCCTTTAGTAAATTTTTGTATTTTTTGTTAACGGCAAAGGCTTTTTTTACATTTTCAATGCGCTCATCAATGCCTAAATGCCCCTGACTTGGAGTTGATCGGATGCGTTGCAAAGCCATAGGTAAATGCTCTATTCCCAAATCGCTAGAAAGAGCCTTACCCATTAAAGCTGCCTGGTTGTAACGCCTTGCCAACAATCGCCACCTGTGTAATGGTACAGGAATTATATAATCCGCCTCTTTTAACATATTTGCTCCTGATTTTTTAAGCCATGAAACAAAACTCTTAACCATGTGGGTTTTATCACCATGCTTAAACCCTAAAATCAGATCACGGCTTGCATTATTATAGATCAAGGCAGATCTTGCAGATCTAAAAGGCGCAGGACTATCAAGGCAATCCATGCAAATAATACCACTTTCAAAATCAAAAGGAATACCACAAATTTGGCAATATGGCTGTGCAATAAAATCAAGACCGCCCCACACTTTAGCGCTAATCATACCTTGGGAATCCACGACATCACCACTCAATGGGCAGCGCGGAGGCAATATAAGATCAACTCCATCTTTAATTATATTTTGCATATATGTATATAATCTTCTCATATAAAGCACAGAGTATAAGCACCGTTTATATTTTTCTATAAATATTTGCATGTAATCTAATGCTTGATATATGATGCAAACACTTGGAAATAATATAAAAAGACGTTATAAAACGTTATAAATACGGGGTTTTTATATATCAATGGCATCAGAAAACGAAGAACATAAGCTAGAAAATGATCTTTTTAAAGATGATACAAAGATCAATTACATAGAAGAACGTAATTTTCTTCTTAAAGATATCCCATATGAGATGGTTCATAAAGCTTGGTTCACGTTATCGCACCTACTGCTTGATGAAGGTTCTAAAATTGTTGATTTTGCCTGTGAAGATGGAACACTAACCTATGCTATGGCAGCTCTTAACCCAAAGGTCAGGTTCATTGGAGTTGATAAAAGTAAAAAAACAATTCGAGAAGCAAAAGAGCGCTATCAACTTCATAACCTTGAATTTAAGGTTGGCGATGTATCAGGTGAAATATTTGAAGCAGAAAGCCTTGATGCAATTATAAACTCATTTACCTTGCACCAAGTTTACTCTAACTCCCGATATAATCAGCGTATAGTTAGTGATACTTTGCGTAAGCAATTTTCTATGCTTAAAAATGATGGCACAATGTTCATTCATGATTTCGCAAAACCACCAGAAGGTGAGTTTGTTTTAATGGAGATGCACGACAAGCAAAGTAAGGGTGATAATTTAGCAGATCTTAGTGAAGCTGATCTTTTGGTTTGGTATTCTGAACATGCTCAACCCAAGCAAGATCCCGGTTGTGGTGGATTTTTTCTAGAAGAGCTTCCTCCACGTTTTCCTAAAACACGTTTATTTCGCCTGCCTTATAAATGGGCATATGAATTTATAATGCGTAAAGATGATAGGGAAATGTGGGAAAACCAACTTCCATATGAATATACATTTTTTACTATAGAAGAATTCAGAAAAGAATTAAGCGCCCTAGGGGCTCAAGTGCGATACTCTGCACCTCATTGGGACGAAGATTACATACGTGAATATTTCGAAGGTCACTTCCGCTTGATGAAAAATAACGGCGATGTCATAAGTGATCCAGCCACAAGTTTTATTGCCGTTGCCAAGAAGAAACCTGATAGGAGCAGCCTATTAGTTCAAGAGCGCCGTATTGCCTATGATGAAGAAGGGACACTGGAAATCAAAACTCTGCGTGATCAAAAAAACGGAGATATAGTTGACGTTGTTACAAGAGGAAAAGAGTTAGCCGAAATTCTGCCCTATCGACTTGATGATGAGGGGCGATTATATATATATCTACACGATGGTGTAATAAGAGGAATTAGTAACGCTATTAGTCGAAGTGGTGAAAATATTGATGGGCGGGAATGGTCTGCTCATATGATTGAAGCTGTATCCATAGAATATAGACATATATTAAATTTAGGGGAATTTACTACTCAAAATACCCGCCATTTTGTTAAAAGCTATTTTGGGTTATCAGCCAAAAGTGGGGCGTTAATAGAACAAGGTGCCCATTATTATCCTGACCCAAATTATATTGATGAGCGAGTAAATACTTATTTTGTTCAAGTAAAAGAAGGTAAAAAATCTCTATCACCAAAAAGAAAAGTCCTTGAAACTCATCATTTCCATGAGAAAGGAGTTATAAGAGAGTTAAATGCTCAAAATGTTTTAGATGCCATCACGGTAGGGCTTATCCCTAATGCACGCCTAGAACTACAAATATTATCACTTATGCGTCATCTAAAAATGAGAGCTGAAAATTGGGTTAGGAAAGATTTATCCATAGCCGCCGGAGAAATTTCAAAAATTCTTGATGTTAAAGAATTTCTCAAACACGCCAGCTATAGTGATAAAAGATTTAAGGAAATAAAAGGATCGGCAGGACAGTTAAGAGCGATAAATTCAATATTTGTTGAAGAAGGGCAAAGTCATGGTGGTAAAACTGGAATATCATCAGAAACAATTGATTTTATTTTATCTGATGAAGAAACTATAAATACCGCCGTAGTTCTTCCAATTACAAAAGGAACTAAACATGATCTTCATGCTGGTGCTATGGTAAAGCATTTACCAGTCCCTCAAAGATTTGAAGGAAATGGACTATCTTTAAGTGTCCCCAAATATAATATACCAAAAGAAATAACCGATTATAAAACCATAAAACAATTTGTTGCCGAAAAATTTGGTGTTACCCCCGATATGGTTTTAAAATTAGGTGAGAGTTACTTCACACATATTGGAATAACTCCTCATAGGATACACCCATTTGCAATAGCAGCTCCACCAAAAACATTTAAAGATCCAGCTATAAATTTTATACCATTTTATCAATATATGCTTTTATGGAAGTCACTTTCTAAAGAGCCCTATTTCATGACAACTATTGCCAGATCTTATATGAGAATGCCTGATCATATAAAGCTAGAATCTAAGAAAAAGGCTCAAGCCATTGTTAAAAATATATTCCAAACAGCACAGCCTGATTGGTCACTTCCTGTTGCTATTGAACATGATAAAAAAGAAGTGATAAATGTTAGAAAAGCCACTGGTGATAATATATTTGACAGCAGTAAGGTCAAAACTAAAAGAAGAAAAAAGTCACAAATAAATGATGATGATATAAAAAATAAAAAACGTAAAAAACGTAAAAGAAAATCAAAGAAAGAGGCTCAGACACAGGCACAAACCGATGCTGATATTGATGCCGTTACATCTAGCTCTCCAGAAGATCTTGAAGATGAAAATAAAAATAACACATCAAACAGCAACAATAATGATAATGATAATGATATTGACTTGATAAATGAGTTCAAAAATGAAATTGAGGAAATACGTAAAGCTATGGATGAAGAAAATCAATCAAAGCCAAAGCCCGAAGAATGGTAAAAAACTATAAAATGACATCTGATATTATGGTCTTTGATCGCATTTTGGTACAAAAAAACAAACAGCGAGCATTAAAGAACTTTTATAAATATGATTTTTTGTTTAAATGGAGTAAAAATCAACTATCTGAGCGTATTTATGATATAAATCGTAGTTTTGATAAAAGCTTGCAAATTGGATCAAGATGCGCTTTTACAAATTCAGAACATAGTAAAATTAAAGAATCTTTTACCTGTGACCTTACAAGCAGATCTTTTACCAATGATATTGTAAATTATTTCCAAGCATCAGAGGAGTTCCTGCCAATAGCTAATAAAACTATGGATTTAGTTTTAAGTAACTTAAATCTACATAGTGTTAATGACCTACCCGGGGCATTATTACAAATTAAAAACTGTCTTAAAGATGATGGTTTATTCATTGCCTCTATGTTTGGTGGAAAAACCCTTTATGAACTCAGAAATATATTAACAAATACAGAGTTAGAGCTATTTGGTGGAGTATCCCCAAGAATATTCCCTTTTGCAGATAAAAAACAAATGGGATACTTATTACAAAGGGCAGGCTTTTCTTTACCTGTTATAGATTCTGAAGTAATAACAGTTACCTATGATAATATTTTTAAACTCTTTAATGACCTAAGGGGTATGGGGGAAAATAATGCAATATTACAGCGTAATAAAACCCCAGTTTCAAAAAACTTCTTTATGAAAGTAGCACAGGAATATCACAATAAATATTCTGATAATAATGGAAGAATTAAGGCTTCGTTTGAAGTTATCTTTTTGCTGGGATGGTCGCCTCATGAATCCCAGCAAAAGCCTTTACGCCCAGGAAGCGCAAAATACAAGCTTGCAGATATTCTTGGCACAAATGAAATAATAATAAGTGAGAAATGAGAAACCAAAACCATGATAGATATTCATTTAATACCAATATTAAAGGATAATTACGCTTATCTATTACAATCCCCATGTGGAAAAACCGCTATTATTGATCCTGGAGAAGCTGATCCAATTATAAAAATTCTTGATGAAAAAAATCTTGTCCTTGATTATATTCTTATCACTCACCACCATTGGGATCATGTCAGTGGAATAGTAAAATTAAAGAGAAAATACAACTGTTCTGTAATCTCTCCAGAAAAAGAATTTGGTAAAATTAAAGGATCTGACATAAAGGTAAGCGATAAAGATATTTTCGAACTAGGCTCTGAAAAAGCGCAGGTGATTTTAACTCCTGGTCATACTGTAGGGGCTATTTGCTATTATTTTAAGAATAGCAAAGCCCTGTTTACAGGTGATACTTTGTTTTCTCTTGGTTGTGGAAGGTTATTCGAAGGCTCTGCTAGAGATATGTTTGAATCACTAGAAAAACTAAAATATCTTCCCGATGATACACTAATTTACTGTGGTCACGAATATACAAGAGAAAACGCCAAATTTTGTCTGATAATGGAGCCTGACAATGATAAACTAAAAAAGCGCATAGAGGAAGTTGAGAATCTTAGATCTTTAGGAAAAGCAACAATCCCTTCTACAATTAAGATAGAAAAGGAAACAAATATATTTTTGCGCGTAAAAGACCCTGACGAATTTAAAATAATTCGCCAGAAAAAAGATAGTTTTTAAATATTATTATAATACGCTATCTGCGTTCGTTTATTATGCGCTGTGAAAATGTACTATAAAGCACTGGTAACACAAATAATGTCAATAAAGTAGATGAAAACATTCCCCCTACAACAACAGTTGCAAGTGGCCTTTGAACTTCAGAACCTATACCTGTTGATAATAAGATAGGAATAAGTCCCAATGTGGTTGTTGCCGCAGTCATAAGAACCGGTCTAAGTCTGGATAATGCACCTTCAAATACGGCTTTTCTTGCTTCTGTGCCACTTTCTATTAATACATTTATGGCATTTATCATCACAACGCCGTTAAGAACAGCAATACCAGATAAGGCAATAAATCCAATAGACCCCGGAACAGATAAATATAATCCTGAAATATATAGAGCAATAACACCCCCAATAATAGCCAAAGGAACATTAAGCATAATAAGAGCGGATTGCTTTACTGACCCGAATGTAAAAAACAACATTAAGAAAATCAACCCCAAAGAAAGAGGTACAACAATCATAAGCCTTGCTTGCGCACGTTGCTGATTTTCAAATTGTCCACCAAAAACAACCGAATATCCAGGCGGGAGATCAATTTCTTCTTTAATGCGCCTATCTATTTCTTCAACAAATCCACCCATGTCACGACCACTAAGGTTTGATTGTATAACAACCCTTCTTTGAACATCATCACGACGGATCTGCGGTGGTCCAGCCTCAATAGAAACATCGGCAACATCACCTAACCTAACCCATGAACCATTTGGAGCCTGCATTATAAGATCTGATATTGCATCAATATCTTTTCGATATTCTTTTGCATAACGAACATATATATCATAACGCTCATTACCCTGAATAACCTGACCAGCGGTTGCACCACCAATAGCATCAGATACAAGATCCATTACTTGACCAACAGCAATACCATAGCGAGCAAGATTATCACGATTTGGACGAACAACAAGTTGAGCCTCACCGCTAATTTGCTCCATAGCCACACCTTGAGAGCCTTCAATCTTATTCACAAGATTTTCTATTTCCTTACCTTTTTCAGCTAAAACAGCCAAATCAGGACCAAAAAGTTTGATGGCTAGCTGGGCTCTTACACCAGAAAGTAATTCATCAACCCGCGTTGCGATCGGCTGAGAAAAAGAAAATAATAAGCCCGGATGAACAGACATTTTTTCTTCCATAATCTTTTGCAACTCAAAACGATTAGAAGCAGATACCCATTCACTGACAGGTTTTAATCCCATATATATCTCAATATTTGATACTGGCTCTGGATCGCCGCCTAACTCTGGGCGACCTACGCGGCTAAATGCATATCTGATCTCAGGAATTTCCATTAATGCGCGTTCTAACTTATTTGCAACTTCAAGTGATGTTTCCATACTTGACGATGGCGCAAGAGTAACACGAACATTTACTGTTCCCTCCTCTAGCTCTGGAACAAACTCAGTTCCAAGCAATGGCACCAATGACATTGTCCCTATAAATAAAGTAATAGCCCCTATAACAACTATTTTTTTACCTTTTAATACAAACCCTAGGGCTTTTGCATAGCCACCTTCAATAGCTTCAACAAGTTTATTTGGTTTTTGGTTAATGCTAGATTTAAATAAATATGTAGCCAGCGCAGGGACTATAACCAAAGCAACCATTAAAGAAGCAAACATAGCCAAAACAATAGATATTGCCATCGGCTTAAAAAGTTTGCCTTCTACGCCTTCAAGAGTAAAAAGAGGGGTGAAAACAATAATTACGATCAAACCAGCAAAAAGAACTGGTTTTCCTACTTCACGTGTTGCCTCCAATATACGTAGCTTTATCCCACCTGAATGGCTTTGATCGCCTTTTTGAGATAAATGTTTAAAGATATTTTCTGTTACAACAACCGCGCCATCAACCATAATCCCAATAGCAATAACAAGACCACCAAGCGACATTAAGTTCGCAGAAATCCCCCAATGAATCATAACCATTAACGCAATAGTGATAGATATGGGAACTGATATAAGTACCAAGAACGCCGCCCTTAGATTCATAAGGAATAACATCAATATTATAACAATAAGTATAAATGCTTGTATCAATGCATCGCTTACAGATTTTACAGCCTTATCAACCAGTGATCCTTGATCGTAAAAAGGCTCAATTGTAACACCCTCTGGCAGAGCATTTTGAATAATAGGTATGCGACGGTTAACTTCATCAATGGTTGCTTTTGTATTAGCACCTATTCGTTTCATAATAATACCGGCGACCACCTCACCAAGTTGTTTTGGATTGCCATTTTCATCACGCAATGTCATGCTAACAGCTCCTTGACGAATTTCTGAACCATAAGCAACATTGGCAACATCACGAACGCGAACCACTACCCCATCTTCATCCTTAACGGGGATATTCTCAATATCACGAATACCGTCTTTTTCACCTCTTACCCAGCCAACGCCACGAATAATAAGCTGCTCCGCTCCACGATTCATATACCAACCGCCAGAATTACTATTATTTCTTTCAATGGCTTCAACAATGTCTTTTGCTCTAAGCTGATATGATAATAATTTTGCAGGCTCTATATTAACTTGATACTGACGAACGTCACCACCATATGATAAAACTTCTGTCACGCCATCAATTGGCATAAGCAATAATTTAACAACCCAATCATTTAAAGATCGCAAAGCCATAATATCATATTGCTCAGGGTCATCGCTGCGTAACATATATAGATACATCTGCCCTAGCCCTGATGTATTTGGTCCTATTTCAGGGGTTCCTACACCTTCTGGTATTTCTTCGCGAGCTGCTTGTAATTGTTCAAAAACAAGCTGCCTTGCAAAATATATGTCAACACCTTCTTTAAACACTACGGTAATTAAAGAAAGTCCTGTTTTAGATATTGACCTAACCTCCTCTACATCAGGCAAAGAGTACATAACGGCCTCTACCGGATAGGTTATAAGTTGCTCAACCTCTTCTGCGGCAAGCCCTTTTGCTTCTGTGTTGATTGTCACTTGAACATTTGTAACATCTGGAAAAGCGTCCAAATTTAACTTAGGCAATAGCATCATTGCCCCTATTATTATAGCGATCAACATAAGAACTACCATAAGGCGGTTTCTTATCGCCCCGTCAATAATTGCATTAAGCATAATTCATATCTCCTGAAAATTATTTATAATATCAATGATTGTGAACAGAAAACCCACTTTTAGCGAGTTCAGACTGAACAAAGAACGCGCCCTCAGTCACAATTTTTGTGCCTTCAGGCACTCCCTTGATAATAGTGTAATCTTCTATTGTTCTGATTGTTTCGACCTCTACAGGTTTAAACTCACCTGTTTTATCTTCACTTTCAACAAAAACCTGCCAATCACCATCAGGAGAACGCAGCACAGAAGATGTTGGAACAGCAAGATATTTTTCACCCTGACCACTTTGTATGCGTGTATCAACATACATTCCAGGGTGAAGGCGATCCTCTTCATTATTAACCTCTATTCTTATGCCTATAGTACGTGTTTCAGGATCAAGCATATGATGTTTTTGTACCACCTTACCTTGTAACCAACCATTACCAGGAACATGAACACGCGCAGTTGCTCCTACTTTCACATCTTTGGCTAATTTGGGGGATAGGCGACTTTCTACCCAAAGGACTTTTTCATTTACTATATTGAATAAAACGCGCCCAGGTTCTATCAACTCACCAACAATAAAATCATCACTTACAATTGTTCCTCCTTGTGGAGCAACTAACTGGAAGGTGCCAGGATCATCATCTGATCCTTTTTCATGAAGATATTTAATTTGCTCTGCACTCATGCCATAAGCCAAAGCCCTTGCCCGTGTTTGCTCATCAGCAATCTTTGCCTCATTATAACGCTTAGCAGATACAGCCGCCGCACCTAGTTGTTTTACACGCTTCCATTCTTTATGAGCAACTATAAGATTACCTATTGCCTCTGCCATATCAACACTAGATAAAGTTATAAGTGGTTGACCTTTTTCAACAACATCACCCAATTTTGCATGACGCTCTACAACTTGCGCTTCAATACGAGGCGTTACTTTACTGCTTAAATATGAGTTAAGAGTTACTTCACCAGGGGCTTTTACCTCTGTTTCTAAATTTCGCAAACTAAGTGGCTCAACTATGATTCCTGCAATACGTATATTTTCGGGGCTAAGATAAACCTCTCCCCCGCCTTCTTCTTCATGCTCACCGCCCCTCTCATCGTGACCATGCCCATCATTACTTTTGGCTTTTTCTATGCTATGACCATCATTATGAGAACTAGAAGCAGCAGATTCTGATACAATCTTAGCCTTTTTTTCATGACCATGTCCATCACCAGCTACAGCCGAGTTATACGCATTATGCGATATGCTAAACGCTGCTACTGTACTTAAAAATAATAATTTTTTCATGTATCTATTCTCCTGAATTTTTTAACCATTGATTGAATGTTCCCGATGCATAAAGCCATGCAAACCAAGATTTCCATACTTTAGCATGCAATTCTTCCGCAGCAACCTGGGTATCTAGCGCCTGTTTAATTTGCACTAAATAATCTGTTGCGCTTAAATCTCCGACCTTAAACTTGCGATCAAGAAGATTTGTTTGTTCTGCTAGTGATTGCGCTCCATTTATCTGCCAGTTTTCCCATGCTTTTTGTGAAAGCTTATATGTACGTATTGCTGATTGCAGGCGTGTTTTTGCCGTGTAATATGCATTTTGCCCAGCTTTAGCTTCTGCAATTGCTTCTTCTTTTGCCTGATCAACTTCGGCTCCATATGTATTTAATACATTAAGCGGAATAGATACATAAAAGCCAACCATATCAGTCCCTGTATCTTTACCACCTGCAACCCCAATTGTAGGATCCGGTATTCTGTTTTTTTGTGCTTGTTTAATTGCAGACTTTGCTGCTTCTTCACGATTTTTAATCGCACGTATAGCTGGCAAAGCCATTATTATTTGATCATGGTCTTCCATAATAGGTATTTCAGGTAGTTTTGTTGGGAATTCTGGCAAAGTAAATTCATTTTCTAATTGAAATCCCAAGGACGAGTCTAACATTTCTTTGCTTTGAGCAAGAGCGGTTTCTGCATCTGCTTGTGCTATTAAGGCTTCGGATAAGGCTAGCTGTGCAAGATTATTTTCGCTCTGGTCAATATCTCCTGCTTTAAAACCTTTTTGTGCCAATTTTGAGAATCGTTCCATTAAATTAGAACGCTGTATTGCTAAATTATAAATATTTTTTGCCGCTCTATAATCGGCTAAGCTAGATAAAACATTTAGCATGGTATTTTGAATAACCTCATCACGATCAGCCTCAACAGCCAATAACTCAAAAGATGCGGTTTTACCCGATGATATGAATTTACCACTCCAATCTATTGTTTGATTTATCCCAATTATTTTAGTTTTATCCTCTCCACTAACATCTTCAAGATCAAAGGATATTTCTGGGTTATATTGCCATTTAGATGCTGCGCGTTTACCTGCTTTAGATGCATTTACGCGCGCCTGAGCTTCGGCAATAGCTGGGCTGGATTTTAACACATAGTTTATAAAACCCTCTATGTTAGAACTTTCTTGTACAACAGGCGTTTTATTTTGTGCTTGCGCGGGCACTGATACCCCTAAAACAGCTAAATATGTTATTGCTAGCAATTGTCGTTTCATCTATTTAATATCCCTTATTTTAGTTTGAGGTAATAAAAACGCAGCATTACATCGTAAAAGAATAACTTTTACACATAATTTCTTATAAGGAGATCGTTTGTAATAATGAAAACAGGTATATCTACCTGAATTAAGATACAAAAACCCCTTTAAACTAGATTTTTAGGGGGGCGCTTTAGGCCGTAATTATGATACGATAAAGGTAGGATCTTACTATCCATGGTAAAAGCGACCATATCATAACCGAAATCAATATATAAGTTGTTACTAACCATTACATGGTGTACGCAACACCCGCTACAATTCATATAGCAACTTTTACCATTCTTAGATATATCACTTTTATCTACGTCATCAAGCTGCTGAAAAATAGAGGATTTATCAGAAAAATCAGTTTTTACGCAAGCATGAGCAACAGTGATTGTTACAGAAACAATCATCGCAAAAACTGTAATTGTTAAAAAAAACTTGCTCATAGTTGAAATCAGATAACATTTATTCGTCTATCCTACAAGATAAATAATAAAAGTTAATAAAATATTGCAGATAAATATTAAATTCATAATTATTTTTTGAGGGTATACAAAATTTTCTTCGTAGCAAAGTTATGAAACATGAACACGCAAATAGTAAGAATATTAGTGACGGGCATAGCTTCCACGGTATGGAGGCTGATGCTAGAGCTTTGAAGATTGTAGGCTGGCTCACTGGGATTTATTTTTTAATTGAGCTTGCACTTGGTTTTTATGCTGGTTCTGTTGCGGTTATATCAGATGCTTTTCACACATTTTCAGCAGTAGGTGGCGTTCTTATTGCCCTTGTGGCCAACCGAATCGCAATGCGACCAGCAGGAAGTCGCCATACATTTGGGTTAAAGCGCGCAGAAATTGCAGGTGCATTACTAAATGGTATGTTCTTATTACTCATGGCAATATATATATTATGGATGGGTTTTAACCGCCTGCAAATGAGCATAGATTTACCAACTGACATTATGTATATCTCTGCGATTGGTGGCTTATTCACAGAAGTTATTTCTATGGCCGTTATGTGGAAAAGTCTCAAGGGTAATTTGAATATGAAGGGTGCTTTTTGGCACGTAATGCAGACTTTTGTCGGTAGTATTATCATCATAATTGCCGCAGTTGTTATACAGTTTACTGGTTGGACACCAATCGACCCTATTTTAGGAATGTTGTTCGGGCTGGTTTTATTTGCTGCATCTTGGGGTATAATAAAGCAAAGTTTTGATATATTATTAGAATCCGCGCCAGAAGGTATAGATGTTGATAATATTATATCTGAGTTACAAAAAATCAAAGACGTGGAAACAGTTTATCATGTACATGCTTGGCCGCTTACTTCGGGTAAGAATTTGTTTATGGCGCATATTAAGATAAAAAAAGATGCCAATCATGAAGAGGTTCTAGATGAAGCTAATAACTTGCTGAAGAATAAATATGGTTTTTACTTTTCAACATTGCAGGTGGAAAAAATTAGTCGCGCCCCTAATGAAGCAAAAGACATAGATTATGTTAGTAAAGCTAACAACAAAACAGATAGTACAAAATTAAATGAAAATACAGGAGAGGAATATGGGGCATAGCTGTTGTGAGGGGAAGCATGAAGGACATAATAATATTGTAAAAGATCCTGTTTGTGGAATGGATGTTGATCCTCAGAAAACTGATAATCATTTTACATTTGAGGAAAAAGAATATCATTTTTGTTCTGAAAAATGTCTTAATAAATTTGAGACAGATCCCCAAAAATACCTTAGTCCAAGAAAGGCTGAACCTGTTATTGAAGGCGCAATATATACTTGTCCTATGCACCCGGAAATAGAGCAAATAGGTCCGGGAAGCTGTCCGATTTGTGGTATGGCGTTAGAGCTTAAAGATGCAACTTTGGGGGGCGAAGAAGATACAACCGAACTTGATGATATGACACGCCGCTTTTGGATTAGCGCGGTTTTATCAATCCCTACCCTTTTGCTGGTTATGTTTGACCATATTCCCGGTAAGCCTATGGAAAATATAATATCTTCTGAAACGGCAATGTGGATTGAGTTTGCTTTGGCTTCACCTGTTATGTTATGGGCGGCTATTCCGTTCTTTAAACGTGGTTGGCAATCTGTTGTTACCATGAATTTAAATATGTTTACTTTAGTGGCTCTTGGTACTGGAATGGCCTATATTTACAGTGTAGTGGGGGCATTATTTCCACAAATTTTCCCTGAGCAGATGCGTATGGAAAATGGTTTGGTCAATGTCTATTTCGAAGCCGCAGCGGTTATTATAACTCTTGTTTTGCTAGGTCAGGTTTTAGAGCTACGCGCTAGAGCGCAGACAAGTGGTGCGATTCGCGCTTTGCTAGATCTTGCGCCAAAAAATGCGCGCATTATACGTGATGATGGTACAGAAGAAGATATCCCCCTTGACCAAGTTCAAGAAGGCGATAAATTACGTGTTCGCCCAGGTGAATCAGTTCCCACAGATGGAGAAATACTAGAAGGATCTACTACCCTTGATGAATCCATGATTACCGGAGAATCTATGCCAGTGACCAAGTCATCTGGTGACAAAGTTACAGGTGCAACTCTTAATCAAACCGGTAGCTTTATAATGAGGGCAGATCATGTTGGTTCCGATACTCTATTATCTAAGATTGTAAAAATGGTTGCCGAAGCACAGCGTAGCCGTGCTCCAATACAGAAAATGGCCGATATGGTATCTGGCTATTTTGTTCCAGTTGTTGTTTTAGTTGCTGTTATTACTGCTATTATCTGGGGTGTATGGGGACCTGAACCACGCCTTGCATTTGCAATAGTAAACGCGGTTGCTGTATTGATTATTGCTTGCCCATGCGCGCTTGGTTTGGCAACCCCTATGTCGATTATGGTTGGAACAGGGAGAGGAGCAGCGGCCGGTATTTTGATTAAAAATGCTGAGAGCCTTGAGTTAATGGAAAAAATTGATGTTCTTGTTATTGATAAAACGGGAACATTAACTGAAGGTTGTCCAACATTAACTTCTGTTTTAACTGTTAAAGATATGAAAGAAGATGAACTATTATCACTGGTAGCTAGCCTTGAAAAAGGTAGTGAACACCCGCTTGCCAGAGCCATCGTTGAGGGCGCACAAGAAAGGAAGTTGCCCTTATATAATGCTTTAGATTTTAAATCTTATACTGGTAAAGGTGTTGAAGGCATGGTTGAAGGGCGCAAAGTCGCTCTTGGCAATAATGAGTTGTTCAAAACATTGAATATTGAAAAAACCGATATTATTGATAAAGCCGATGAGATGCGCTCTGAAGGTCAGACTGTAATGCTTGTTGCTATTGATAATAAAATGGCTGGGCTAATAAGCGTTTCTGATCCGATCAAAAAGACAACATCTCAGGCCTTAAAAGAACTAAGAGAGCAAGGCATTCGCATTGTTATGTTAACTGGCGATAATGAAAAGACAGCTAGAGCTGTTGCTAGTAAACTTGATATTGATGAGATAGAAGCTGGCGTATTGCCAGATCGTAAAAGCGCGGTTGTAAAACGCCTTCAAGATGAAGGCTATAAGGTCGCAATGGCCGGTGATGGAGTAAATGATGCACCTGCTTTGGCGCAGGCCGATGTTGGAATCGCTATGGGTACAGGCGCAGATATAGCCATGGAAAGCGCAGAAGTAACTCTTGTTAAAGGGAATTTAGACGGCATAGTAAGGGCGCGTAAATTAAGCCGTGCTACAATGAAAAATATCCGCCAGAACCTGTTCTTTGCCTTTGTTTACAATGCAACAGGCGTTCCAGTTGCCGCAGGTCTGCTCTATCCATTCTTTGGACTGCTACTTAGCCCCATTATAGCAAGCGCGGCTATGACTTTTAGCTCAGTTTCTGTTATTATGAACGCACTTCGCTTGAAAAAAGCCAAGCTATAGAATTAAAACTTTATGTGTTTTTCAGAGCCCGTTAGCTTTATAACCGGTGGTATTCTTTTGACGGGTGGCGTATTTGCCGCTTGGAAGGCTTATAACATCAACAAACGGTATTTACCTGTTTCAATGATGCCTGTTATGGCAGGTTTGCAACAAATAGCAGAAGGTCATGTGTGGATGGGGCTAAATGATTCTGATCCAAATATGATATGGTGGGGGGCTATGAGCTTTATCCTGTTTTCATGGCTTATGTGGCCAACATGGATTCCTTTTAGCATATATTTCCTTGAACCCGAAAAAAGTAAACGCAAAAGAGCGCTTTTAATATTTTCTATGGCGGGTCTTGTTTTTGGCTTGCTATTATATATACCACATTTAATTAACCCCGACTGGGTAAGGGTTAGTATCAATAATTACTCCATTGCCTATGAGGATACAATGTTTCTTGATTACTTTATTCCGCGCAGCCTGACCTATGCGATTTATATATTCTTGATTGTTACACCGCCCCTTATATCCACTTATTTTCACATGCGTATATTTGGTCTGACCATAATATCTGTATTGATAATAGTATGGGCATTTTTAAGCTATGCCTATATATCATTTTTCTGTTTACTTGCAGGGATAGGAACAATTCATCTGATTTATATAATTTTACGCAATAAATGTTGCCGTGAATGTCCTGAATTATTTAACTAGGTTTAATCTAAGGTTTTAACTTATCAACATTCTACTTATTTATATCTCTATCTTATACCTTTATATATTTGCCGGTTATATTTATTTGCCTTTAGACAACAAGTCATGAAGAAATTAATCCTGTCATACATTTTTGATAGGCTAATTTAAATAACTTTTACATTAACAATATTTCAGGCAATCAATAAATGTAAATAATTAATATAGTTCTCTAGTTAACATTGCAAGAGCATTACACGCTAACAACTCCAATACCTTATTCCATGTCAAATCACACTGGTTATTGAAAACACAAAAACATATATAAATTATATTATATCACTGTTGTGTAGTTTGCTTTCTAGGAGACCTTCTACGTTTTGGTTTAGACTGAACAATAGTTTCGCCATTTGTTGAGCTTGCACCAGTTTCTAAAATAGCCCCTGTATCACCTTTACTATTTGCCCTATGAGCAGGAATAGGAATAGGCTTTGATGTAATTTGCTCTCTCTCACTAATAGCCAGTTCAATCTCAAGACGAGAGGAAACCTTGCGTAATTCATGTATTGCCGCATGCAGTGCCTCTTGAGCCTTTGGGTCTTGCTTTTTCTCCTCCCAAGCTAAATAAGCATCAAGACAATTCTGAGAAGTTTCCTTCAACCGTGTTTGAATATCTTCTTCCATCAAAGGCTCCTTTTTTTAAAAACACATAACATATATGTTAACTACATATTATTTAACTACCAAGAACGCACCACTCTAGCGACTTGCGTGGATCTTATCAAGACAATCAAATAATAATTAGAATAAATATAGTGATTTGGCTTTATTTTAGAACAAGGAGCAAGTAACTTTACGTTATAAACGCAACAACAAAGTCATAAAATAAATGCAAGTTACTATTAATTTTTAATCATTACCAAAAACAGTATTTATCTGTTGTGTTACACGAATGAAGGTCATACGCTTTGATAATTCTTTTAACTTTGTTGCCCCAACATAAGTACAAGCAGAACGAACCCCGCCTAAAATATCTTGCAAAGTTTGCGATATATCTCCACGATAAGCTATCTTCACAGTCTTACCTTCACTAGCTCTATATCCCGCGACACCTCCTTTATGCTTTTTCATCGCAGTATCGCTACTCATACCATAAAATATCATGTATTTATTGCCATTTTCTTCAATTATTTCCATTTCAGATTGATCATGACCGGCAAGCATTCCCCCAAGCATAACAAAGTCTGCCCCCGCGCCAAATGCTTTTGCAATATCACCAGGAACAGTGCAACCGCCATCTGCACATATCAATCCACCCAGACCATGCGCCGCATCTGCGCATTCAATAATAGCTGACAGCTGAGGATAGCCAACGCCTGTCATTTTACGAGTGGTACAAACACTTCCTGGTCCAATCCCCACTTTAACTACATCCACCCCCGATAATATAAGCTCTTCCACCATTTCACCAGTAACAACATTACCCGCCATAATAGTTATATCTGGGAATTTATCTCTTATACTCTTAACAAAATCAACAAAATGCTCACTATAACCATTGGCAACATCCACACATAATTTTTCAATTACACTCGGACGTTCTTTTACAAAAGAATCCAATTTTTCCTGATCATCTTTAACCATGCCAATACTATACCAAACACTTTGTCCACCGTATTTATCATAAAATTCATTTAACTTATCTATATGATAATGCTTATGAAGAGCTACACTCATTCCTGTTTTAAGCTTAATAAAAGACTGAGCCATAGATATGGTACCAACACTATCCATATTAGCCGCAATAATAGGCACGCCATCATATTTGCGCCCACTCCACTTAAAAGTAAAACTTCGCGTGATATCAACATCTTTTCTTGAACGCAAAGTCGAGCGTTTAGGACGAATAAGAACATCCTTGAAATCCAACTTTATATCTTCTTCTATACGCATATTTTTCCCCTGTTCTTTATTTCCCTGTTCTTTATTAGATTAGTAATAAAATAATGATTTATTTGAAAAACGAATCTGCCGCTTGACTCGATGCTTTTTTCCTATCTATATCACTCCTGACTCTAGAAATTTCAGCTTCTAGATCATTAATATATTCTTCAAGATCAGAAATAGACATATCATCTAAACTACGTGGCAAACCATTATCACACTTTGGTTTGGGTAAATCTTCATCAAACATATTATAAAACTTTAATAAGGTTACAAAAAATCGCTCATCAGAGCAAAGATAAGATTATATCTCTTTAAAATCAATCCATATATCAAACACAACTTAAAGCAAAAAAAAACTAGCTTTTATAAAAAATATCACTTATAAGACACAAGTTCCCTATATATTTTTGATATTTATTAAATAATGAGCCAAGGGACAGGCTCAGTTAAACATATATTGAAAGACCTTTTATAAGGAGATAAAAATGGCCAAGGCCGCACAACAGACCCCACAGTTACTTATGCCAAAGGCAACATCTATATGGTTAATTGAAAATACAGCATTAACATTCAGACAAATTGCTGATTTCACGGGCATTACAGAAATAGAAGTTGAAGCTTTAGCAAATGAAGAGATTGGCAAAGGTATTGTTGGCAGAGATCCAATAGAGCATGGCGAAATAACTAAAAGTGAGCTTGAACGTTGTGAGGCTGACCCTCTTGCATCTTTAAAAATGGCAAAGCGTGACTTGCCTTGTGCAAAGATTCGCTCTAAAGGCCCTAGATATACTCCTGTTTCAAAACGTGGTGATAAGCCTGATGCTATAGCTTATATTATAAAGCATAATCCTGAGATTTCAGATGCTCAGATATGTAAACTTGTTGGCACTACAAAACCAACTATTGCATCTATTCGTGATAGGTCTCACCCTAATAGTTCCAATTTACGACCGCGCCACCCAGCAGAACTTGGGCTGTGTACTTATTCGGAATTTGAAAAAGCATATAATAAAGGCCTAAAAGCAGCAGGTAAAGATCCCGAAGCAATAAAGGCTGAGCGTGAAGCTGAAATACAAAAAGGGCTTGACGCTCCCCAGGAAAACGAACCTTCCAAAGGATCAAGCGCGGGTTTTGATTTTTCTAACTTCTTGCCTGAAGATTCTAATTCAGAAAACAGTTAGTGAATCTCCACGGGATACGCCCCGCGATTTTTACGTGCTTATAAAAAATTTTAAAAATGATTTCAAAACAAAATAAAATAAAAAAGCTAGATAAGCCTGTTATTCTGGCTTTTTACCCTTCCTCCTTTTTTAAATTTTTATTTTTTATTCTTTCATTCACAAGAAGAAGCTCTACCAATAGCCCACATTCCAAGCACCACAAAAAGGAAAATAAAAAAATTTAAGGTTTAATAATATCAATTATTTAATATTGTTTCCTAAGCAAGAACACTAACGCTAGCGCCAGTGTTCACATTTGTTTGAGCAGATTGCGCCCCTGTAGATAACGCCGCCGCAGCTATTTGTGGTGCAGGCAATGACTGATTAGATGCCAGAGATGAGGTTATATCTTGTATAGTGACAACATCTGACACCTGTTGAGTCTGCTGCGCTATAGATTCAACGTATGAATTCTGGTCTTGCCGCTGAGACGCCTGAGCAACTTCTAAACGCTCTTGTGCACGGCTAAGCTGAATTAAACGGCTTTGTGTTGGGAATTGTTGTTTAACATCTCCCGTTTCAGAATCACGAATTTGTAAAACAGCCTTGTCAAAATCCAAATCAACCGCAATGTAAGGGGAAACAAAAGGGGCTTGCGGAGCACGCGGAGCTTCTGAAGGCACAGGTGGCTCAACGCCGTCCAAAGACACACCCGAGCGCATTGGTAACGTATTTGCAATTGTAGAATTCACCGCATCAATCATGAGCGCAACCCTAACCTTTCTACTATCAATCAGACTTCCAAAAACACAGAATTCTGATATACTACCCTACTATCACAGTACTATATTATTACCATAAAGTCAAGTCATGTTATTTTTGCTATGAAATATCTTGTAAATATCTTTGTATAACTAAATTTTTATATTGCCATTTGCCAGAATTCAAAAACTACAGTAATTTATATAAGTGTTTTGACGAATCCCCCCCTCGTCTAATGCAATGTTTTTGTGTTATACTATTATGCGCTTAATATCGTTATAATTTCAGCGTTTTTCAAAAAGGTATTATCCGTGAATAACTTTGTCGCAACATTACAACAATTAGGTCCGGCGCGCTTGGGTGTTATGGGCGCTATTGTGCTTAGCCTACTTATGTTTTTTGTGTTTTTGTCAATGCGTATAACCACTCCGGAAATGAAGTTGTTATATACAGACCTATCATCAACTGACTCTGGAGCTGTTGCGGCTAAACTTGAAGAAACTCAAATTCCCTATGAAATTTCCGCAGATGGTTCTCGCATTTTAGTTCCAGGAAATGAGGTTGGACGAGCTCGTATGTTGCTTGCTGATGCTGGGCTTCCAAATGGCGGGTCTATGGGATATGAGATTTTTGACAAGCAATCGGGATTTGGTACGACCAATTTCATACAAAACATAAACCAAGTAAGAGCACTAGAAGGCGAACTAGCAAGAACAATTAGTTCACTAGATAGTGTTCGTAGTGCACGCGTTCATATTGTTATCCCCAAAAGAGAATTATTTAGCAAAAATACACGTTCATCATCAGCTAGCGTATTTCTTGGAATAAAATCAGGATCTTCTATAGAAAAATCACAGATACAGGCAATTCAATCAATAGTGGCATCTGCTGTCCCCAATTTAAAATCTTCTAATGTTTCAGTTATAGACAGCAATGGTAATTTATTAGCAAAAGCCAACGGGGATAATGAAAGTGTTATGTCATTAAAAACTGAAGATTTAAGGCGCAACTATGAAAGACGCCTGCAAAGACAAATAGAAGACCAAATAAGCAGGATAGTTGGTTTTGGAAAGGTTACAGCCATTATTAATGCTGATATGAATTTTGATCAAATAAGCATGAACGAAGAAATATATGACCCCGCAGGGCAGGTTTTAAGATCATCACAAACAACCCAAGAAGATAATAAGGAAAGAGAACCTGCATCAGATAATGTATCCGTTGGCAACAACCTGCCTGGTGTTGGTGGTAATTTACTCTCTGGTGATTCTCCTAGCCTAGAATCTTCAAAAAGTGAAGAAGTTGTAAATTATGAAATAAGTAAAACTATTAAAAGTACGGTTAGACAATCAGGTCATATAAAAAAGCTTTCTGTATCAGTATTAGTTGATGGTCGTTATAAAGAAGATGGAGATGGAAATAAAGTTTATGAACCTAGATCAAAAGATGAAATGGATAAAATTGCAGCATTGGTAAAAACTGCGGTAGGGTTCGATGAAAATCGTGGTGATGTAATTGAAATTGCAAATCTTCAATTTGCACAAATTGACACAGCAGAAGATGTTGCCGATGATCGCATGTTGTTTGGATTTGAGAAAAGTGATCTTATCGATGCTGCAGAGATGATAGTTGTTGCTATTATGTTAATCCTTGTTGTTGTTCTTGTTATACAGCCAATGGTATCTAAACTTATGAATATGGAGAGTTTAAATAAACCCGTTGCAGGGCTTGATGAGCTTCTACAGCATGATCTATTATCGGCATCTCCAGCCAATCCGGCATTAGCTCCCCCGCAACAACAACAGTTAGGTGCTGATGGTCAACCACTCCCTCCAATTACAAATAATCCTGTTGTTACAGAAGAAGATGATTCTCTAATAAATATTCAAGGCATTGAAGGTAAGGTTAAGGCTTCTACTGTTAAAAAAGTTGAAGAAATAGTAGAAAGCTATCCAACTGAGACCGTATCAGTTATTAGAAGTTGGATGTCACAGGAGAGCTAGTATCAGATGAGTGTCCGTGTTAGAGATGATTATCGTTCGTTATCAGGCCCAGAAAAGGCCGCTATATTTGTGCTTTCACTAAGTGAAGAACATACCGCACAAATATTTAACCATATGGATGATGACGAGATATTAGAATTATCACAAATAATATCAGGATTAGGAAAAATTGGTCCTAGCGTAGTTGAACGCCTTTTCATTGAGTTCACGGAACAAATGAGCTCTACTAGCACCCTAGTTGGATCGCAAGATAGCACGGAACGCCTGCTTTTAAAATCTGGTCTTTCTAAAGAAAAAATTGATATAATAATGGAGGAAATTCGAGGTCCTGCAGGGCGCACTATGTGGGAAAAGCTTGGTAATGTAAATGAAGAGATTTTAGCCAACTTTCTACAAAAAGAATACCCCCAAACTGTTGCCGTTGTTTTATCAAAGGTTTCAACAGATCACGCAGCTAGAGTTTTGGCTATTTTACCAGATGGGTTTGCCCTTGAAGTTATAAACCGTATGCTTAAAATGGAGACGGTTCAAAAAGAAATTCTAGAAGAAGTTGAAAAGACCCTACGCAAGGAATTTATGTCTAACCTTGCACGGACGCAGCGTCGTGACAGCCATGAGCTTATTGCCGATATATTTAACAACATGGAGCGTGCGGTTGAAACTAGGTTTATGGAAGAATTGGAAAAAATAACCCCAGATTCTGCTGAAAAAATCCGCAGCCTTATGTTTACCTTTGAGGATCTTCTTAATCTTGACCCCGCCTCTATACAAACAGTTATTCGCGCCGTGGATAAAGAAAAACTACCTTTGGCATTGAAAGGTGCTACGGATAGTTTAAAAGATTTGTTTTTTGACAATATGTCAGAACGCGCAGCCAAAATTATGAAAGAGGATATGGCTGCTATGGGCCCTGTTAGATTAAAAGAAGTTGAAGAAGCGCAGCAATATATTGTTACCGTTACAAAGGACTTGGAAACAAGAGGTGAGATAACCATAAATACAGGATCTGGTGAAGAAGAAATGATTGCCTAAAATAATTAACAAAAAAGCACCAAGGACAAAAACGCCATGAAAGGACAGCCATTTTTCTTTGATTCAAATATATTTGATGATGATTATCAATTATCAGAAGATGAAATTGCCGAACAGCCTGAATTTACAAAAGGCGAAATGGAGCAGGCACAAAAAGCAGCATTTGAAGAAGGAAAAAAATCTGGTTTTGAAGAAAGCCAAGATTCTATCACCAGTAAGATGCTTAATATATTGCAAAAAATTGATCAAAACATATCAATATTATTCACTGCTGAAGAAAAAAGAAATAAATTATATGAAGATGAAGTAATATATTTGACTTCAAAACTCTTTACAAAGGCTTTTCCTCACTATATGGAAAAATATGGTCATGAGGAATTAAAACAATCAATTGTTGCAGCCCTATCAGATAACATGATCCCTGAAAAAATATCAATCAGCCTTAATAAAGAGCTAAATGAGGCATTGTCAGTATTTCTTAAAACTCAAGAAGAAGTTCTTCATAAGAAAATATCATTAAAAATTGATAATTCTCTTTCAAATAATGATTGTCGTATCAACTGGCCTAGAGGGGGAATAATTTGTAACCGCGATGCAACAGCAGAAAAAATATTTGATATTTTAAAGCAATCTCTTGCAGAGCGTGGCATAAGCCTTCATGATGGCTATGAGCAAGGAAATAAGGATAATAACAAACTTGGAGAAACATAAATGGCCGATGATAATAATGCAAATCAAGATGACATAGACAATATGTTTGGAGATCCTCCTTCATCAGAAAGTAGTGACCTGAATCTTGATGAAATAAGTGAGCCTGAAGAGCTTAAGAACAAGAGCGATGATAAGGAGTTTGCCATTGGGGAAGCCATGGCAGGTGATGTTACCGCAATTTACGATATTCCTGTTAATGTTTCCGCCGTTTTAGGGCGCTCTACCATGCAAGTTAGCCAGCTATTAAAACTAGGTCGCGGAGCGGTTATTGAGCTTGACCGCAAGGTGGGAGAAGCAATTGATATTTATGTTAATAACCGTCTTGTTGCCCGAGGTGAAGTTGTTGTTGTTGAAGATAAACTTGGAATTACAATGACAGAAATTGTCAAATCTGACCGTACCTAATATTTTAAGTGAGTATTTAATTTCATAACTGCGTAAAACTACTTATTCAATTATTACTACTAGCTATTATTGATACAAGGATTGCATAATAACCATGGCAGAGTCCGAACAAGAAGATATAAAATTACCTGCTGTTAATGTACCAAGCATCACCACTATGCCTGATCTTGCAACTATTTTAGGGCTAGTTTTTACTTTTGGCATGATTGTTGGGGCTATTTTTTATAACCCTAGTGAAGCAAAATTCATAAATATACCATCACTTCTAATTGTTCTGCTTGGAACAATTACGGCTACATGCATATCGTTTAATGGAGAAGAATTAAAAGGGGCAATTAAAATTATTTCTACAGTAGTAGTTAGACCAGTTAGAAATTTCCCTTCTCTCGCAAAAAGCATGATTGATCTTGCTATAATAGCGCGTAAAAAAGGATTATTGGCTCTGTCTAATTACGAAAAACAAACCAAAAATGAACCTTTTTTAGACTACGCCATACGTCTTGTCGTTGATGGATATAGTGAAGAAGACTTGAAGCGTATTTTGCGGCTTCAAATTGACAAGGAAGAAGAAAATCATAAAAGAGCCGCAAGCATCTTGCGCAAAGGGTCTGAAATTGCCCCTGCCATGGGTTTAATTGGAACACTAATCGGACTTGTGCAAATGCTTGCAGATCTTGATAACCCAGATGCTATTGGTCCGTCAATGGCAATAGCCCTTCTTACAACATTTTATGGCGCGATATTAGGAACTATTGTCATGGCTCCGTTGGCTGCAAAAATTGAAAAAAATGCCGATGATGATGTTATGGCTAAAATGATGACCCTAAAAACAGTTCAATCAATGCTTAGGCATGAAAATCCGCGTAATTTAGAAATGATGATAAATAGTTTACTACCACCATCAAAGCGAATAAGTTATTTCAAATAGCAATTGAATAATTGCTAATTTAATCTTTTATCACCTACAACCAAAATTCTTGGTAGATTAGAACGCAAAGCCCTGTGCACAAAAGCGCGGCGTTCTTTATCTCGTAAAATTTTACCAAGAAAATCATCGGCACTGTTTCGTTGTTTGTTACGCACACGCGCCTTCCACATATCACCTGATGCAAACTGATATGTAGGGGCATTATCCTTGACCTTTACATTATTACCAGAAACCATAATTACATCATCATTACGCACAAATTGCGTTACTGGATCATTATAGCAGACAATAAAGCGATCAAAATCCTGATTTAGACCATCAACATGAAACTCATGAACATCATGATGCTTTTTATACTCATTAACAACCAAACGCATATGAGTTTTAACCCGTGCAAAGTACAAGCACTCCATATCAGATAATATTATATCTACGGCTTTGTATATATCTTTATCCTTTACTTGCTTTTGAAAATATTGAATCTTGCTGCATTCACTATATTTGATAAAAAGCTTCCCTTCCTTTAAATCAAAAAAATTTGCCATTTCAACAGCTAACCTATCAAAATTACCTGTTAACCTTCTTGGATAAAGAACAATATTGGCTTTAGGCTCAAAATCTGTCTTGAAAAACGAAAACAGATTATCAACCACCTTTATTTGCTCATACCCCTCTGGTATATAATCTAGTTGTGTCATAAGATAATATTATAGCTTGAAAAAGTTGTTCTATAGTAAATATTATAGATTTTTCTACTCTTTTGCAGCAGGAGCAAAATAACATGCGTTTAATGATTATTGGTAGCCTAAATGGGCATATCTCTGAAGCTGGAAAAATAGCCTTACAGCGCGGAGCTAAGGTTATTCATTGTGAAGATACGGATCAAGCATTTGGCGCGTTACTAAATGGTAAGAGCGCTGATCTTGTTATGATTGATGTCAAACAAAAAATTAGTGAATTTATCGAACGCCTAAAAACAGAACGTATACATCTTCCTGTAATTGCTTGTGGGGTTAGTACCGATGCGAGATCAGCTGTAAAAGCAATTCAACAAGGAGCAAAAGAATATATACCATTGCCCCCCGATGCAGAATTAATAGCTGCTGTTTTAGAAGCTGTTACAGAAGAAAATAACTCTATGATTGCTGATGATCCTGCAATGAAGCCTATCATAACCTTGGCTAATAAAGTTGCTCCATCTGATGCCACTATTATGATAACTGGTGAATCAGGTACAGGCAAGGAGGTTATGTCACGTTATATTCACAACAAATCAAAACGTAAAGATGGGGCATTTATTGCTGTTAACTGCGCAGCTATTCCTGAAAACTTGTTGGAATCTGAATTATTTGGACATGAAAAAGGGGCGTTTACGGGTGCTACAGGACGAAGAATTGGAAAATTTGAAGAAGCTAGTGGTGGAACTATACTCCTTGATGAGGTTAGTGAAATGCACCCACTACTGCAAGCCAAGCTATTACGGGCAATACAAGAAAAAGAAATAACCCGTATAGGTGGTAATAACACCATTAAAGTAGATGTTCGCATTCTAGCCACATCTAACAGAAATTTACAAGAATCTGTTAAAAAAGGGGATTTTCGTGAGGATTTATATTTCCGACTTAACGTGGTTAACATACCCCTCCCCCCGTTGCGAGAACGCCCCTCTGACATAGTTAGATTAGCACAATTTTTTGCTGATAAATTCTCTGAATCTAATGATTTAGAACGCAAATCAATATCAAAAGAAGCGCAAGAAAAACTTAAATCATGCAAATGGCGTGGTAATATTCGTGAACTTGAAAACACAATGCATCGCGCAATATTGATGTCTAATGAAAATGAGATAGAAGCTGGTGCTATATTTATTCAAGGCGATGAAATTAGCGCCCCTTCTCCTTTGACAAATTCTCAAAATAGAACTAGTGGGGAAAAACAAGATACGAATATACAAAATACAAGTGGCGTTGAGTCTTTTATTGGAAGAAAAATTTCAGATGTAGAAAGAGAGATGATTCTAAACACATTGGATCAATGCTTAGGAAATCGTACACACGCAGCTAATATATTAGGAATATCTATTCGAACTTTGCGTAACAAATTAAACCAGTATAAAAATGATGGTATAAACATTCCTGCCGCAGGGCAAAGTTGATTTTTGTATTACATTTGCGTAAAACGATATATAATGCTTAAATAAAATATTGTTAGTGAAGGATAAATAATTATGGGCTGGGATAGCTTTACAGACAAGATTCCGACTATGAAAGATTTTGCAAAAGGCGCTGAAAGTCTTATAGATACTGGAACAAAACAAAATCAAAGAAAAGACAATTATGGTAATTACGGCAGTGAGCTTGCTGAGATAACAGCTATGCTTAATGATCCTAATCAAGGGCCTATGTTTGAAAAACAGTTTGGCATGAATATTAGTGACGCAAAAGAAAAAGATGGTGTTGTAACTAATGATGAAACTGTTGCTATTATCGCTGATTTTTCACAAAAGCTAGTTAAAGGTGGATACCTTAAAGATGTAAGCTCAGCAGAAAAAAAACAGCATGAAAAAGCCTTGAAAAAAGAACTAGGCGCCGATGTTGATGCTTATGATAATCTTAGCTCTAGCCAAAAAGATGCGCTATTGATTTTTATTTCAACGCCTGATGATAAAAGACAAGAAGCTATTCAAAAAGCGGCTCAAGATGGAGGTCTTTCATATGCGCCAAATGCCGATACAGTAAAAGAACATAATGTTGTATTGGTTGATCACTCTGGCAAGGAAATTGATCTTCAGCGCCCTGATATGGCAAAAACGCAAGCCTATACAGAAGTTCCTGAAGCTCCTATATTTATTGGTGACAATAACGATCTAGGATAAGACTTGCAGCGTATATATTATATATACATGTATGTATATGTCCTTAATATATAAAATAAATTCAAAGATTATATCTTTCTTTTTTATTTATTAAAACAGTCTAAACGTTTGCATGTTTATTTATGCGGAGGTAGTATTATAGCTGGTTTGTGTTTCAAACACAGGCGTGTTTTTGTTGTTCTAATTTTCTAGGCTTTCTGCCTTACGGGTAATTTAATGACCGATAATGCATTACAGACAAAAAGTAGCTCCTCGGATTCTCTTCCTAGCTTAGGAGCATTTTTCCGTAGTGACATAATTTTTGCTTTTGGCATTATTGCAATCATCTTATTTATGCTAGTTCCCATGCCCCCATTCATGCTTGATGCAGGCCTAGCAATATCAATTACTTTTTCAATAATAATTTTAATGACCGTATTATTTATCCAAACTCCGTTGGAATTTTCAACATTCCCAACCGTATTGCTAGTCGCAACATCTATGAGATTGGGGCTAAATATAGCATCTACACGTCTTATTTTAGAAGACGGTCACACAGGTCGCGATGCTGCAGGGGGAATTATCGAAGCCTTTGGAACATTTATTATTGGGAACAACTATGTCATAGGGGCTATTGTTTTTTCAATTCTTGTAATTATCAACTTTATCGTTATCACAAAAGGTTCAGGTCGTATTGCGGAAGTAGCTGCCCGCTTTACCTTAGATGCTATGCCAGGAAAACAAATGGCAATTGATAGCGACTTATCCGCGGGCATGATTACCGAAGATGAGGCTAGAGAAAAACGTAAAAAACTAGAATCTGAAAGCACTTTCTACGGAGCCATGGACGGTGCAGCCAAATTTGTTCGTGGCGATGCCATAGCTGGGCTTTTGATTGTTTTTGTTAATATCATTGGCGGTATTGTAATTGGTACAGTCATGCAAGATATGACCCTAGCCGAGGCCGCAGCCAATTATACAATACTTACAATTGGAGACGGTCTTGTAAGTCAAATTCCTGCACTTGTTGTTTCTGTATCTGCGGGTCTTTTAGTTTCCAAAGCTGGGGTTGAGGGCTCTGCCGAACAAGAGTTATTCATACAAGTAAGCCGCTACCCTAATGCATTGGCCATGAGCTCTGTCCTAATGCTTATACTTGGCCTTGTCCCTGCGATGCCATTTATACCCTTTGCTATTATTTCCGCAATAACTGGCAGCTTGTCATATTTTGCCTATCAAAAAAACAACGAAAGAAAGGAAGAAAAACTAACCGCGAAAGACGCTCAAGTTTCAGGAGAAAAAGGAGCAGGAGCACCAATCGCAGAAGAGCCAATATCAAATGCATTAGCCATGGATATAATTCGCCTAGAGCTGGGATATGGACTACTCCCTCTGGTTCAAGGAGATGGCGGGAATAAACTAACTGATCAAATTAAGGGGCTACGCCGTCAACTAGCAGAAGATATGGGATATGTTCTACCCGCAGTTAGGATACAAGATAATCTACAACTTGCCGCAAATGCATATGTCGTAAGCATAAAAGAGATTGAAGCAGGTCGTGGTGAGGTGCGTCCTAATATGCTTATGTGCATGGATCCTAATGGCGCAACTATATCATTGCCCGGTGAAAACACCGTTGAACCAACCTTTGGTCTGCCCGCTATGTGGATACAAGAACAATACCGTGAAGAAGCACATTTTAAAGGATATACAGTTGTTGATGCACCAACTGTTATTACAACTCATATTACCGAAATAATTAAAGATAATATGCCTGACCTGCTTAATTATGCAGAAACACAAAAGCTCCTTAATGAGTTGCCTCAAGAATACCAAAAGCTTGTTGCCGATGTTATACCTGCACAAATAACTGTTGGCGGTTTACAACGTATATTACAAAATCTTTTGGCTGAACGTGTTTCTGTTAGAGATTTAGCCACTATATTAGAAGGAATATCAGAGGCATCTGCCTACACTAAGAGTATAGCAAAAATCACTGAACATGTTAGGTCTAGGCTAGCTAGGCAAATTTGCGATGCAAATACTGACCAATCAGGCGTTTTAATATTATTAACACTGTCGCCTGAATGGGAGCAAGCCTTTATGGACGCTCTAGTTGGAGATGGTGAGGATAAACAACTTGCCATGCCTCCAACTAAATTACAGGATTTTATAACTGCTGTACGTGAACAATATGATTCGCTAGCTGCCCAAGGAATTACACCTGTTTTATTAACATCACCAATGATACGCCCTTATGTTCGCTCTGTTATTGAGAGATTCCGCCCTCAAACTGTCGTAATGTCTCAAAATGAAATCCACCCCAAAGCAAAAATAAAAACTATGGGACAAATTTAATTTTTTTATTATTAACTTTTGATTTTTTTCCTATTTATCCATGGAAACATTTACATCACATTGCGAAGATTTAATTTGTATAACACCATAATTAGACAATGTTATTATATCCTTACAATCCATTGCTTCAATTGCTGACTTTCTAGGAGCAAGCCTATCAGTTTGAACAATAAACTGACTAACTAACCTAACATGAACTTCCGCACTGTTATCGTTTTCATTCATCGAAATGCTTACAATATCATATCTTCCATTTTTATGATCTAAAATTTTAGAGTTTTCCTTTATGGCCTCCATAAAGCTTTCCTTATCATGATCTAGAAAAACCCTAGACATTTCATCACCACCAACTTTCCTTCTTAGATTCAATATCATTTTCAAATCATCGCTATAATGCTTTCCATGAAAATAAATTAAATACTCTCCCCCAGAAATCTTAGCCTCAACAAGGTCTTTATAAAAATTCTTAATAGTTTTCTCATTTAAGACCTTATCACTTGAATAAGCATATATGGGGAACAGGGAAAATGTTAATAAAATCAAGTAAATAATAAATTTAAAATTGTACATGGAAATTAAACTCTGTGTGTATAATAATAATTATTCTGCGGATCTTATGTTATCTTTGGAATTGCAAGTGCTATCCTTAATCATGATGCTACCATTACTATTTAAATATAAAGTTGTATTACAAATCATAAAACGATTACCTATAAACTTTGTAGGCATACCATAACTTCCTATAGATAGCTCAATATCAAGGGATCGACTATCTATAACCTTTGCGACCTTGCCATCGTCGCTTATATCAATAGATTTTATCTTATAATCTACAGAACTTGTTTTAATAACCTCCATACCCCTTTTAGTTTCCTCTAACATCTTTTCCTTATTAAAATTCACTATTTGCTCTTGTTGTGGAGAACCTTCAATTTTACTTATGACATTAACAGACATGTTGAAATCATCGCTAAGATGCTCTTTCAAAAATGATATAGCCTTATCTGGATTACCCGTTTGAATAGAAATATAATCATCGTAGAAAGATTTAATTTTATTATCTGTTAAAATATCAAAACCAGCCATAGCCGATTTTAAATACAAAAAATGTGTGCTACCTGCGGCAATAAATACCATTAACAACAATAAATTAAACTTAATAGTAAAACACTTCATCATCTATTTCACCGGCTCAATATTAACCTCAACGTCACATTCAGAATTACCGCTTTGAATAATACCATCATTTAGTATGATAGAAGTATCGCAGCTCTGATCGCTTCTTATTTTTACTTTCTGATCTTCTGGTAATGTTAACGAATAATCAGAAACAGTTCTTTCTACTACTGATGCAGATTTACCATCATCTGAAATATTAACTGATATAACCTCAGTTTTCATGTTATCAACGCTACCCCTTTCATATGCTGATTTTGTATCTGCAAGCATAGTAGTTTTATCAGATATAACTACGCTTTTTTCTGGCGGCTTGTTAGGCATAACAGTTCGCATATGAAGTTTGGTTTTTGCGTCTTCGGCGGTATGTTTATCCAAAAATTTCAATATAGTCTTACCACCTTCTAATGAAGCTAACTCTGCTTTCTTATAAAAATCCTTAATAAGATCTTGTGTTAATTTTTCAATAGTCTGACCCTTACCACTTGGTAAATCTTTTATTTCTACAACTTGCTCTATTTCATCACCAGCTTTAGCTGACATGTTATATCCCAAAGAAATAGCAGATAGCCCAATCACCAAAAACCGTGTATAAGGTTTCAAAAACAAGTTATTATAAGACAATATATTCTCCTAAAAATATTATTTATACAAATTTCAAAAGACTGTAGCATTTTTTTATGCTTATGCTCTAGTATATAATTAATGGAAACCATATAATTAGTTTGATTCGGGTAAACTTTCCCATGCGGCTAAAGACATTTCATGCCAGTACAATGACAGAAGCGATGCAAATGATACGCGAAACTCTTGGCGAAGAAGCCATTATTGTTGCGACAGGTGAAGATCGCGCGAAAGGTAATGTTCGTGTTACAGCGGCGATAGAGCCTGCGTTTGAAATTGGTGATGAAGGAATAGCAAGCGGTGATAGCTGGCTACAATATGATGATGAGCTTGATTCCAATGCTATTACTGAGGAGCTAACCGATATAATGTTGCGCCATTGCGTTCCTGAAGACGTCATGGATAATATGATTTCTTGTGCAACCGTTATGGGGTTTGATAATATTAAAATTGCTCTTATTAGTACATTAGAGCAATTATTCTCCTATCGCCCTTTACCTGTAAGAACCTTTAATAAACCTATTATGATGGTTGGTCCTCCAGGAGCCGGTAAAACACTAGCTGTGGCAAAACTAGCTGCTAGAGGGGCGATGAATGGCCTTAACATTGGCGTGATTTCTACTGATACAGTGCGCGCTGGAGGTATAGAACAGTTAAAAGCCTTTACCGATCTGCTTAATATAAAACTTAAAAAGGCCGTTGATTATAGATCACTTGGTAATATCGCAGATGATTTAATGAAAGACCATGATCAGGTGGTCATTGATACATCTGGATTAAATCCTTTTGATAAAAATGAAGTAAAAATATTAGCACGCCTTATAAATGCCACAGATATTCGTCCAGTAATGGTTCTGCCCGCTGGAACTGATGCAGATGAAGCTGGAGAGATGGCGCGTGTTTTTGCCACTATTGGGGTTAGTGAAATATTACCAACGCGCGTTGACATTGCACGTCGCTTGGGAAGTTTGCTATCAGCCGCGCATCAAGGCGATCTTAGCTTTACAGATGTGAGCACAACTCCAAAAGTTGCAAGAGGTCTTATTCCTCTTTCTCCAAGTGCTCTTGCACAATTACTAATGCCACGGCTATATAAATCTTCAAAAAATGATATAGTAAGCAAACAAGGCCTGCAATCACAAGCTGCCAAAAGAACAGGAACCAGATAATGACAGGAAAGCCAGTAACCAACAAAGCACCATCAACTGCAAATCCTACTTTTGGAAGATCTGCAAATATTATTGCCGTAGCCAGCGGCAAGGGCGGTGTTGGCAAGACTTGGTTTTCAATTACTCTCGCCCATGCTCTAACAAAAATGGGAAAACGAGTTTTACTTTTTGATGGTGATTTAGGGCTGGCTAATGTTGATGTTCAACTTGGTCTTATGCCAAAACGTGACCTTAATGATGTTATTCGCGGGCGCTTGGGATTAGATCGCGTAGTACAAGAGTATGAAGATGGCGGTTTTGATATTGTGGCTGGGCGTTCTGGTCAAGCTTCGCTATCTGCCTTACCTAGCCAAAGATTGAGTCTTCTTCGAGATCAATTACTGGATTTATCCTCTGAATATGATGTAGTTATAGCCGATCTTGGAGCTGGCGTTGATAGAACTGTGCGTATGCTATCTGCTACAGCAACAAATACTTTGCTAATTACCACTGATGAACCAACATCACTCACAGATGCTTATGCTTTCATAAAGCTTGGTAACGCGGCGGGAATGTCAAAAAATATAAGCATTGTTGTTAATATGGCATCCAGCGTAACCGAAGGGCAAAAGACATATAAAACCCTTTTGAAAGCCTGCGAAAATTTCTTGCGCCTATCACCTAATATGGCAGGACTAATTCGCGTAGATTCAAAGGTAAAAGAAACAATACGATCACAAACTCCGATTTTAATACGATCCCCAAATGCAGATGCTGCTGAAGATGTTGAAAAAATTGCGCGCTATGTATGGAAAAATGTTGAAAATGCACAAAGAAGAATTGCACAAGGGTAGGAAACTTTGCCTTAGATAAAATCCTGATAAAATATTGCTACACTTTTGCGCATATTTCACGTTAAACTAAAAATATGAGTGATCCAACCTCTATCACATCATTATTAACTCAGACAATAGTAGCAAACGCTCGTTCATCTGCCAGTTCAAAATTTGAGATAGTAACTCTTCCGCAAAACCTAAAATCATTAGAAAGCCCCCAAAACTTACGCGGGAAAATTATAAATGTAGAAAATAACGGCAATATAACAATCAGAACCAGTCAGGGACAAATTATTATAAGAACCAATCAAACAACCATTCGCCTTGAAAATGGCGCGCCAATAGAGATACGTATTGATGCTGGAAATCCGCCACTACAAGCTATATTACAACCAATAGCCAAAGAAGCTGAGTCGCTACGAACTCAAACATTGTTACCACAATTTAGCATACCTAAAACTCTAACACTTAATGAAATAATAAATGGGGCAGAGCTAAATTTAACTAAACTTAATACTCCACTAGAAATAACTCAGCCCTTCTTAGAACAAATCCAAGGGCAAATATCACAGATATGGCAACCAAATATATTAGTAAGTGAGTTAGGAGATGTTAACTTAAACTTACCATCAAAGATTGATAATTTTGCTATGCCGGTAAACACCATGCTTAGCCCACCGACAGATAAAAAAAAACAAAGTTTAAGCCAGTTTGGAAAACAAATTGATATTCCATTTCGTGAGATAGCATCGCAAATAATATCATCACCATTGCAAGAGCCAATAACAAATAAAAATCAGCCAAGCCCCATTAGAATATCGACCATAAACATAGAGAAGATCACCTTGCCCAATCTATCTATTTATCCAAACACACCAAAAGAGTTCACCCTTCTTAGTACAAAAATAGGGGAAACCAGCGCGGTTTTACAGGGTTTTACACAAAATAAAAATTTTGCAGTTTTGCGCATTTTGGCTCCTGATAGTCTAGCAGGGCAAAATTACGCTCTCCAAGTGCCAATAGAAGATATTCCTGTTGGCTCAAAACTATCTATAAATATTATTAAGTCAGAACCACAATCCGCGCTACCGCCCCCATTAACTCCGTCTTATTACCTAACGCCGCAATCTTGGTCAATATTTCAAGAGATAGAACAAGCATTAACTCAAACAAACCCACAAGCTGCGCTAATATTTAATAATGTGATTCCTAATTCTGCTGCTCCTTTGCAAATGGGTGCAACTATTTTATTTTTCATTGCTGCTATGCGTTCTGGTGATATTCAAGGCTGGCTTGGCGATAAGGTAGTTAACGCTCTTAAACGCGCGGGAAAATCTGATATTTTAGGTCGCTTAGGTCAAGAAATGTTAGGATTGGCGCGTTTGAATTCTGATAGTATTTCAGGAGACTGGAAAGCCCTTTCTCTACCTCTTGCTTGGCAAAATGAAATATATAAAATAGTGTTGTATTACTGCAAAGAAAATAATGATCATAGCTCTAACCCACAAGGTGTGGGTAAAAAAGTTCGCTTTATAATGGATTTATACTTAAGCCAAATGGGCAAAATACAGCTTGATGGTACGTTTGCCAGAATATCAGAAAATATCGGGAGGCTTGATCTGATCTTACGTACAGAGCAAAGCTTTAGCGAATCTATGAAACAAGAAATTCGCCAAACCTATAGTAAAGCATTATCAGAAACAAAAACATCTGGGGAATTATCATTCCAAGATCATCTGGATAGCTGGGTTTGTATCACCCCTGATGAAGTTAAGAAGTATAGAGAAAATGTTTGATAGCTACTACTCGCCTTTACGTCTAAATCTATCAATCGCAATTTCATCAAGTTCATCAGCTTCTTTTTTATCAAGGACAGATAGCTCTTCTTCCCTGCGGCGATCATTGATAATTTCAACTTTCTTAAGCTCTGCAAAGGCATCGCGCACGTGATCTTGAGCCATTTTAATCTGATTTTCTAGCTTAGAGCGCTTGCGATCTATGGCTTCTATTTCTTTTTGCATCTTGTTTGAATACGCCCCGAAATAGCTTAAAAAATCTGCGTCCATTTCCCGTGTTTTTTCCGCTTCAATTGCTAGCTGCGATTCTAGGGAATCTCGCTCATATCTTAAATCCTGCGCCCGTTTATATAACTCAGCTAGAGCTTTTTGCCTTTGCTCTATCTCATATTTACGCATACGAATCAAAGGGTCAAGCTCTGCCATGTATCACTTATCCAATTCTAAGAATATCAGCAAGTTTTTTAAACCCATCTTCAATGCCAGTGCATTCCTCTTTATTCTGACGTAGAAATTCTTCTACCTTAGGATATATCAATATTGCCTCATCAACTAATGGATCACTACCCCTACGATATGCACCAAGGCGTATAAGCTCGGCCATATCCTCATAAGTAGTAATAATCTTCTTTGCATGGCGAAGAATTTCATTTTGCTCTGGCGTTATGGCTCCGGGAAGTGAACGCGATACAGATTTAAGCACATTTATAGCAGGAAAACGCCCACGATCTGCAATTTCTCGCTCCATAACAATATGACCATCAACAATGCCGCGCACTGCATCGGATATAGGCTCGTTATGATCATCACCTTCAACTAAAACTGAGAATAAGCCAGTGATTGACCCCTGATCCTTCTCTCCTGGACCTGCGCGTTCAAGCAATCTTGCAAGCTCTCCAAAGGTGGTTGGCGGATACCCTTTAGATGTTGGCGGCTCGCCTGCGCTAAGACCAATTTCGCGCTGCGCCATTGCAAAACGGGTAAGTGAATCAATCAAACATAAAACCTGCTTACCCTGATTTCTAAAATACTCAGCCAGAGCCATAGTTACATAAGCAGCCTGCCTACGCATCAACGCTGGCTCATCACCTGTTGCTACAACAACAACAGAGCGCGCCAAACCTTCCTCACCAAGATCATCTTGCAAAAATTCCTGAACTTCTCGCCCGCGCTCTCCTACTAGCCCTATGATAGAAACATCAGCAGCAGTATAACGCGCCATCATAGAAAGAAGAACAGATTTACCAACTCCAGATCCAGAAAATATACCCATTCTCTGCCCCTGACATGTGGCAAGAAATGTATTAACTGCGCGCACTCCTAAATCCAGTTGATGTCCTACTCTTTGCCTTGCATGAGGAGATGGAGCTTTATTTTTAAGCAATACTGGAATTGTACCTTGCTGTAACGCTCCTTTACCATCTATTGGCTCTGCCAAAGAATTTATTACCCGCCCTAGCCATTTATCACTAGGAGTTATACTAGGTGCACTATCTTGCACTACGGCAACACAACCAAGACCAACACCATCTAATGATCCAAAAGGCATCAAAAGAGCTTGCCCACTGCGAAAACCTATTACTTCACAGGGTATATCCTCTCCATTTTTTGGCTTTAAGTGAACAACAGCGCCAATAGTTAAAGCCTCTGATATGCCATCAATTTCAACCAAAAGTCCGAGGATTTTTGTTACACGTCCATAAAGCTCATGCTCAGGGATAGATGATATTATGTTGGCAACTTGATATGCTAAACGTTCCATATGAAATAGCTTACCCTTATTTGTCCAAAATACAAAGATAAGAGAATATAAATCCTAGTGATTTTAGAAAATATGTATAAAAAACATTAAACAATTTGTTAACTTTGTTAATATTTGTTAATATGTTTGTTAATAAAGGTTAACGCACTTCGTATAACTTTTTGTTCTAACTGCATTTTAAAGGGAGAATCCATGCGCGTTTTATTAGTTGAGGACGATGCGTCCACCGCAAAAAGCATTGAATTGATGCTAAAATCAGAAGGGTATATAGTTGATACTACTGATCTTGGGGAAGATGGTCTTGATCTAGGAAAAATATATGATTATGACATTATAATTCTTGATTTAATGCTTCCAGATATGGACGGATATGAGGTACTTAAGGCTTTCCGCGCTGCAAAGGTTGATACCCCTATTTTGATCTTATCAGGACTTAGCGCTCTTGATGACAAATTAAAGGGGCTTGGATTTGGTGCAGATGATTACCTGACCAAGCCATTTGATAAGCGTGAGCTAGTCGCACGTATTCAGGCAATTGTACGTCGCTCTCAAGGTCATTCTCAAAGTATTATTGAAACTGGTGATATAAAAGTTAATCTTGATTCGCGTACTATAGAAGCAGCAGGCCGTCCGCTTCACTTAACTGGTAAAGAATATGGTATATTAGAGCTTCTTTCATTGCGCAAAGGCTCAACCCTTACCAAGGAAATGTTCCTTAACCACCTTTATGGTGGTATGGACGAGCCCGAAGCCAAAATTATCGACGTGTTTATTTGCAAGCTCCGTAAGAAGCTTGCCGATGCAACTGACGGATCTAACTATATTGAAACCGTATGGGGGCGTGGCTATGTGCTTCGTGATCCACATGAAGATAAAAAAAAGGCGGTTAATGGCTAATAAATAGCCCCTATTTAATAAATCGTTATACAAGAACAAGGCATTATAAAGCATAATTATAAGAAAGCCGTTGTTCTGGCTCTTTTACTTTTTCTATGCTAAGCAGCCTCTTTCCTCTTTCGGGGCATGATATATCTGTTTTTTATGGATATATATTGGATATATATTGGATATATATACTGCGACATTTTATATTTTAGCATCTTATCATCGCCAACATGGGCTACACAATTTTATGAGTATATTTTTTATGACTATATTTTCCAAATTCCTATTGACCATATATTGCATAAAGGTGATCTTAAATTAGTAGATAAACACCGTGGCTCTGCTATGGGCTCAGATCATTATCCTCTGATTGCTATTTTCGTATTACAATAACAAGCAAACCCTTATGGATTTTATAAAAAATTATATTTCAGTCTTGGCATTTATACTGGTCGCAGTCTACACACTGTCTTTATTTGCAAAGTGGCACTGGTTTTTTGCTCTATTATCAAATTTTGTGATTCAGTATTTCGCTGGAGCGATTATCCTGCTTCCATTGCTTATATTACTAAATCAAGATGCTTTATTATCAGCTATTGTAATAGCTGTAGCCATGGGTTCTTATGCACAGATAAGGGCTCCGATGAGTAATCCACTAGCTTTTGCCGCGCCTATAAGTAGCAATGCAGGCAATAAAATCAAAATTGCGCAATATAATAAATATTACAAAAACCATTCATACAAAAAAATTGGACAATGGGTGAAAAACAATAATATTGATCTAATTATGATGCAAGAAGTCCACGGCAAATATTTGAAAATGCTAGATGATGAATTGCTTAAAATATTACCCTACACAATGCCAAAAGATATTGAACGCCCCAACTATGTTACTATATATAGCAAATATCCAATCGAGAATCTTATAATAAAATCTATATGTGGCGATATATGCAAAACAAAGGGACTACGATTTACTATTTCTCCATTTGATAATGAAAAAATCAATATCTATAGTGTTCACACCGAAGCGCCTATAGGCACACAAAAATATAAAGAAAATTTTGCAGAATTAGATGGCATGGCAAGATGGATTGCCAGTGATAACTTGCCAAATACAGTTTTCATGGGGGATTGGAACTCTACCCCTTATAGCCCTGCATTTAAAAATATGCTCAAAATATCAAAACTTAATTATCAAAATTACAATATATTTCCAGAAACAACCTGGCCATCATTTGCCACTCTACCATTTCTAAAAATACCAATAGATCATATATTATTCAGTAATGACATAATTCTTAGCTCTATCAATAAAGATAAAGCTATAGAATCGGATCATCATTCCCTTATTGCAACTTTTACATTAGAGTAGATAATATGGAGTTAGTTAAAAATAACATTGCAAATATTCTAACCATTTCACGCATATTATTATTGCCGATTATGGTCTTATTTTTCTATTTGGAAGATACTTATGGATCAGTTGTTATATGGCTATGTTTTTTTATATTTATAATCTCTGCAATAACTGATTATTTTGATGGCTACATCGCAAGAAAATTAAACCAAATCAGCAATTTCGGAACTTTTCTTGATCCTATATCTGATAAGATATTTGTATCAACAATACTTATAATGCTAGTAGCTTTTGAACGAATTACAGGTATTTGGGTAATTTTGGTAATGCTTATATTTGCGCGTGAATTTATGGTATCGGGATTACGTGAATTTTTAGGACCTAAAGGCATTAAAATGCCCGTAACTATACTTGCAAAATGGAAAACCACTGTACAAATGCTGTCACTAGGATTTTTAATATTAAGCGGTTACTCCCCTTATGCATATGAGATTGGTGTTATACTGCTATTACTTGCCACTATATTAACCTTAATTACAGGCTTGTCTTATCTGATTATCGGGCTTAAACATATGAAAGTAAAATCCGATAAAGATAAGGCTTGAGCCATGAATAACCTATATAAACTTATACGCCCTTGTATATTTAAAATTGATCCTGAAATTGCTCACGGGATAACTATAAAAACCATGAAAACAGGTCTGGTTCGTTCATGCTACTTACCTATAGAAGATACGGCATTAAGGCAAAATGTTTTTGGACTTGATTTTGAAAACCCAGTCGGTATGGCAGCAGGATTTGATAAAAACGCCGAAATTATCGTTCCTGTTCTAAAATTAGGATTCGGGTTTACTGAAGTTGGAACAGTTACACCTAAACCACAAGGCGGTAATCCACGTCCACGCATTTTCCGTGATCCCTCAAATGAGGCTGTAATAAACCGCATGGGCTTTCCTAATGGTGGGGTTCGTGTATTTAAGCCTAATCTTGATAAAGCCAAAAGCAACCCTGCATGCCCTGATGGTAGCATCATTGGGGTTAATATTGGTATGAATAAAGGGCAAACAATCCCAGCAGAAGATTATATTGAACTAATAAAAGAGCTTTCAGATCAAGCTGATTACATTACTATTAATATTTCATCGCCCAACACCCCTGGTTTACGCGATCTACAGGAAAAAAATGCCCTATCAGAATTACTATCTAAAGTTATGAAAACAATAAGAAGGGTTGGTGGAGATTATCCAACACCACTGCTTGTAAAGCTTGCACCTGATTTAAATGAAAAACAACAAGAAGGAATAGCTAAAACACTTATAGAAAACGGGGTGAGCGGAGTTATTCTTTCAAATACCACACTTGATCGCCCTGATTTTCTTAATAAAAAATTTGGCGAAGAAAAAGGCGGTCTTAGTGGCGCTCCGTTACGTGATAAATCCACAGATACTATACGCAGATTTTACAAACTAACCAGAGGTAAATTGCCCATTATCGGTGTGGGAGGAATATCAACAGCTAGGCATGCTTATGATAAAATCCGCGCGGGAGCTTCGCTGGTTCAAATTTATACAGGAATGATTTATGAAGGACCTGATATAGCCAATAATATAAATAAAGGGCTATTAGACTTGCTTGACCATGATGGGTTTAGCAATATTTCCCAAGCTATCGGCGCAGACCATAAATAAAACGGCATGAAATTTGCATTTATAACGGCCAATGGACGTTACTAAATGGTTGTTTTATATGGATAGAGAAAATAACAATACTAAAGATGAGGTAAAATACTCTGCATTAGGAGATGTAATACCGGCATTTCTTGCCCCCGATCACATTTTAGGGCAAAGCCATTTAAAAAATAAAATAATAGATAATATAGACAATGATAAAATAAATTCTAATAATGTTGAATTTTTATCAAAAGAACATCATGATGACATAACATCAAATATCATTATACGTAAATGCCTGCAAGACGCAGTGGAACATAACTATATTGATGCTTTCGTGCAACCCATAGTCACCCTACCACAAAGACATATTTCATTTTATGAGCTATACGGACGCTTGCGCGTTATATCAGGCGTTTATCTTCCTGCACAAGAATATATGCCACTTGCTGCAAATGAACCGATGCTAAACCATCTTGATGCCCTGCTTTTATTGCATTTTGTCAAAATGTTAAGCAAACAGCGCAAAAATCATAACAGATATAATCTTGCATGTTTTGTGAATATAAAGCCCTCAACCTTGCAAAACCGCCTATTTGTAGGCAACCTCTTAACCTTGCTATCACACAATAAATTTATCGCAAAATCCCTTATTTTTGAAATTAAATATAGTGATTTTCTTATGCTATCTCCAAAAGAACAGAAAATCCTAAATGGGCTTGCAGAAATTGGCTGTCGCTTTTCACTTGATCATATTGATGAACTTCCCAAAGATATAAAGTTATTACAAGCAAATTCAATATGTTTTGTAAAAATAGCGGCGCAAAGCCTGCTTAAAAATAGCAATTCAGAAAGCAGGTTCTCAGAAATTTTAAGCTATAAACATAACCTTGAAGTTAATGGCATAGATGTAATAATTGAGAAGATAGAAACAAAGAAAATATTATTACAAATTCTAGATTTTGACTTTAAATATGGTCAAGGGTTTTTATTTGGTAAACCTGACTTCCAAGGAGTTCACACTAAATGAACAAATATTGTACAAAAAAACATATAGATATAATTTTTCATATTTATGCGTGACAATGTGTAAATGGTTGTTAAAATGCGTCAATTTTAAAAAAGGAATTTAAAATGGGTTCAAATCTTTTGCGTCTTAATGGTTTTCTTGTTGCCTTATTTATAACAATAAACCTTATTTTTATATCATCTTTAAGTCATAGTTCAGAAGATAAAAAATTCCCCAGCACAAGCAGCAAGCCAGCCCATGCGATAGCGCTACACGGAACGCCAAAATACCCATCTGACTTTAAACATCTTGATTACGTCAATCCCAACGCGCCCAAAGGTGGAACATTAAAGCAACATGTTATAGGCACTTTTGACTCCCTTAACCCATTTATTGTCAAAGGAAACTCTGCAGAAGGTCTAAATTATCTGGGAACTGGCATTTACTATGAAAGCCTAATGCAAAATGGTAACGATGAGCCATTTACCATGTATGGAATTATTGCCAAAAACATAAGTGTTGCTAATGATAAATCATGGGTGCGTTTTGAATTAAGAGAAGAAGCAAAATGGCATGATGGCAAGCCAATTACGGCTGATGATGTTATATGGACCTTTAAAACTCTTACAGAAAAAGGAACTCCGCTATATAGGGCATATTGGCATGATGTTGAAACTATAGAAGCTGATGGAGATAAATCGGTTATTTTCAAATTTGCAGTACGTGGAAATGCCGAATTGCCACTTATTATTGGACAAATGCCTATACTTCCCAAACATTACTGGACAAAAGAAGGAAGAGATTTTTCTAATACTACTATGGATATTCCCCTAGGAAGTGGCGCTTATAAAATATCTAAAGTAGTTGCAGGGCGCACTATAGAATATGAACGCAACCCTAACTGGTGGGGAAAGGATTTACCATTTTTTAAAGGTATGAATAACTTTGATAAAATAGTTTATGATTATTACCGTGATACTAACGTTGCTCATGAAGCCTTTTTATCACATGATTATGATGTTAAATTCGAAACAACCGCAAAAATATGGAAAGAAGGCTACAATATTGCCGATGATAAAAAGGCACTTCTTACAAAAGAGGAGATCGAAAATTCTAGACCTGTAGGTATGCAGGCATTCATATATAATATACGTCGCCCCTTATTTAAAGATAAGATTGTACGTCAAGCACTTGCATATGGGTTTGATTTTGAATGGTCAAATAAACAGTTTGCCTATGGTGATTATGTTCGTACAGACAGCTATTTTGAAAATTCTGATCTTGCATCTAGGGGGTTGCCTAGCGCCGATGAATTAGAAATATTAGAACCACTGCGCGGTAGAATACCTGAAGAGGTTTTTACCGCTCAATATAAACCTCCTACTACCGATGGATCGGGCAATAACCGTAAGAACTTACGCTTGGGAATAAAGCTATTAGAGCAGGCCGGATATAAACAAATAGGAAAAGATGGAATCCGTTTTAAAACTATAGAAGATGGAAGCATTCAAAGGTTGAGTTTTGAAATACTACATTTCATGCCTGTTTATGAAAGATGGGTACTACCCTTTGTTAAAAACTTAAAGCGTATGGGCGTAGAAGCAAAATTCCGCATAGTTGATTCCGCACAATTTCAAAGACGAATTGAAAGTTTTGACTATGACATGCTTATTGGCGGCTTTGGTCAATCTGACTCCCCAGGTAATGAACAACGTGATTTTTGGGGGTCAAGTAAGGCCGATATTAAGGGATCTCGTAATTTGATCGGTATTAAAGACCCAGTTATAGACCAGCTAATAGAAGGTATAATTCAAGCAAAGTCACGTGAAGATTTAGTTACAAGGACTAGAGCTATGGATCGCGTATTATTATGGAATCATTACGTTATTCCAATGTGGCACTATCCCAAGTGGAGAATAGCATATTGGAATAATATTCAAAGACCTGAAAAACTATCATCTATAAGCCCGATGATTACCCAGACTTGGTGGTCAAGACAAGCTACTGATACAACAAATCAGATGCAAAAATAGGAAAAAAATATTATGAAACTGGCTATAGCAATCCCCGCGCGCTATGGATCTTCTCGTTTTCCGGGAAAACCACTGGCAATTATTGCAGGCAAGAGCATGTTATCCAGAGTTTTAGATATAGCCAATAAGGCTGCATCATCGTATAAAAATATATTCATATTTGTAACAACCGAAGATAAGCGCATTGCCGATCACGCAGCAAAACTTGGCACACCTTGTATAAGCACTTCTGCAAGATGTGCCACTGGATCAGACCGCATTTTATCCGCAATAAGACAATTAGATGATTGGCCAGATTTTGTAATAAATTTACAAGGAGACGCCCCCTTTACACCACCTTCAGTTATAAAAAAAATGATAGATGCATATGTTGAAAACCCGTACCTTGAAGTAATAACACCTGTTCACCGCCTTAGCTGGCTTGACCTTGAACGCTTAAGAAAAATAAAGAAAAAAACTCCCTTTAGCGGGACAACTGCAATTATAAATGAAAATGGAAAAGCCTTATGGTTTTCAAAAAATATAATTCCTGCAATTCGTAATGAAGAAACTTTACGTAAGCAAAGCCCCTTATCACCAATATATCAGCATATTGGTTTATATGGATTTCGCAGTGATATACTTGAAAAGTTTTGCAAGTTAAATCAAGGGGTTTACGAACAATTAGAAGGTTTAGAGCAATTGCGCATGATTGAAAATAACATAAATATACAAAGCATAGATATTGATATTGAACAAGGAACCATACAATCAGGCATAGATAGTCCTGAAGATTTGGCAAGGGCTGAAAAATATATATTAGATCATGGCGAGCCGATATAATGACTAAGCTGATTATTGCGCGCCATGGCAATACATTTAATTCTGGTGACATTCCAACGCGCGTAGGCGCAAGAACTGATATTCCCTTGGTTGAAAAAGGTCAAGAGCAGGCAAAGGCCATCGGACGTTACTTAAAGGACAATGACCTTTTGCCTGATATAGCTTATAGCTCTACCCTTAAACGTACCAGAGAAACTGCTATATTGGCTTTAAAAGAAGCTGGAATATCACTTCCTGTATATGAACTGGATATATTCAATGAAATTGATTACGGGGAAGATGAAAATAAAACAGAAAAAGACGTAATTTCCCGCATTGGCAAAAATGCCATCGAACAATGGGATAATAACGCAATAGTGCCTAATGGTTGGAAAGTCAATCCAAACGAGATAATAGAAAACTGGCAAAACTTTGCTTACCAATTAACCAAAACTCATGACATAGTTACCAATAGGGTAATGAATATAGACGAAACAGCCTTAGTAGTTACCTCAAATGGTATAGCAAGATTCGCGCCTTATATTACTGAAGATTTTGATTCATTTGCTAAACAATATAAAATAAAATTAAGAACTGGCTCTCTTGGAATATTAGCGTTTTCGCAAGGTAAATGGCGGGTTGTAGACTGGAATATAGTTCCGATTTTGGACTAATATCCGATTATATATAACTAAATCATTAAAAATGCTTGCATTTATCAAACCAAAAGCGGTACTATCTAGATGGTATTAAATATCAAAATAATATAAAAATAACTATAATTATAAAAATTGGGGTTTGAATAATTATGTTGCCAGAGGAAATTTACGCTAGTGGTGGGTCATCTTCATCTAAAAATTTTAAATATGCACACCCACTTAATCATGCTCCCATTGATGATGGGGCGCTGCGCGCACGCCTTGCCTATGACTTAATGACTTTTATGCAACGCAGCGATTGCCACTATTTTTTAACTCCGGAAAGCTTATCTAATTATGACCTTCAAAGCAGTGATGATGAAGTTGATATTATGATTGTTGATGGCTTTTATAAAGAGGCCGAAATGCTTATAGATCAACGCCTTGCAAAAAATCCAGATGATGAAAAATCAATATTCCAAAAGGCATTTATCAAGCATCTAAAAGATGAGTATGAAAAGCTATTAGCACGGGAAGATAAAATCCTTTCTCAAGATCCAAATAATGTAAACGCCCTTATTAATAAAGGTTTTGCCCTTGCCAATCTTAATCGTGAGGAAGAAGCGCTGCAAGTTGCTGATAAAGCGCTTAAAATTGATCCTGACAACCTGACTGTTTTAGGTAATAAAGCCTATGTAGCCAAGCTGTTAGGGCGCGATGAAGTGCGCCAAAGCACATTGGCTAAGGCATATAATGTTTCTGCAAAACTTCGTATAAAGAAACTAGAGGAACAAGAATCACGTTTATTACGCGATTTTGAGGCTGCTTTTATCATGTCAGAAACACCTTCAGCATTTGATGAATTTAATTTACGCAGCGGTTATACAAAATCAAAATCCATACATTAGACTTGTAATATTTTATGCTTGCCCTTGCTATTTTTGTGCTTACTATTTTTGTGCATAGACTTATTGTAATAGCGCAGCTATTATATATCATATGATTTCTTATATCCTAAAACGCTTGCTTTTGATGATTCCAACATTGCTTGGAATTATGCTGCTTAGCTTTATAATTATTCAATTTGTCCCAGGAGGGCCTGTTGAAAAAATGATCGCTGAACTGCAAGGTCATGGAACTTCTGCTACATCTCGTTTTAGTGGCGCTGGCGGTGATATGGGCGCAAATAATAGCTCAAGCTCAATATCTTCTCAAAGTTCAACAGGCTCAAACTCAAGTTATAAGGGCGCCCAAGGGCTTGACCCTGAATTTATAAAAGAGCTTGAAGCGATGTATGGCTTTGACAAGCCTGCTCATATACGCTTTATAAATATGATTAAAAACTATATGACTTTTGACTTAGGAGAGAGCTATTACCGCGATATCGGTGTATGGGAATTGATTGTTGAAAAAATGCCTGTTTCCATCTCTCTTGGGCTTTGGTCAACGCTTATAATATATCTTATATCTATACCACTTGGCATTAGAAAAGCCGTTAGAGACGGCTCTGCCTTTGATATATGGACAAGTGCGGCGGTATTTATTGGCTATGCTATCCCTTCTTTTATGTTTGCTATATTATTGATCGTATTATTTGCTGGCGGGCGTTATTGGGATTTCTTCCCCTTGCGCGGGCTGACTTCTGACGGGTGGGAAGATATGAGCTTGCTCCAACAAATAGCCGATTATGCTTGGCACATGGTTTTACCTACTGCGGCGATGGTAATAAGTGGGTTTGCATCACTTACAATGCTAACCAAAAACTCATTCCTTGATGAAATTGGCAAACATTATGTTATTACAGCCAAAGCAAAAGGCCTGAAAGAAAACCAAGTTCTTTATGGTCATATATTTCGCAATGCCATGATTATTGTTATTGCTGGTTTCCCTGCTCTTTTTGTATCAATATTTTTTACTGGCGCATTGTTGATTGAGGTTATATTCTCACTCGATGGCTTAGGCCTTCTAAGTTATGAGAGCATAATAAATCGCGATTATCCTGTTGTACTTGGCACGCTTTATATATATGCCTTGATGAGTGTTGTCATGCATCTGCTGCGTGATTTGGTATATGTGTGGGTAGATCCGCGCATCGACTTTGAAAGACGTGAGGTCTAATGAACCAAAGAGCAGGTAATATATAATATATATCTCAAAGAAATTATCATAAATCTTAGTAATAATATTCTTGACGTTATTCTAATAAAGGAATATACGCTGACGCATAGATATAGCACAAAAAGTTATAAAAAATGCCTTCATCATCTGCATTTAAGCGTCTTATCATTGTCTGGCCATTATTACTTGGCATTGGGATACTAACGACTAGCAATGGTCTTCAAGGTACGCTGCTTTCTTTACGCGCACAGTCTGAAGATTTTCCAATAGAAATAACCGGTATTATAATGGCAATGTATTATGCTGGATTTTTAATTGGCTGCCGCTATATCCCTGATATGATTGCCTCAGTTGGTCATATTCGTGTGTTTGCTGCCCTTGCCTCAATAGCATCTACAACTGTTTTGATTCATGGGCTGTTTGTTAATCCCTGGCTTTGGATTCCTACACGCATGTTAACTGGATTTTGTTTTTCAGGTCTATTTATAATTGCAGAGAGCTGGCTTAATAAAATTGCCAATAAATCTCAAAGAGGAGCAATATTTAGCGCCTATGTTTCCATAGTATATGGAGGGCTATTTACAGGGCAATTCTTGATAAATTTAGCACCACTAAACAGTATAAATTTGTTTATACTTGTATCAATTATGATTTCATTTGCTATTGCGCCAATAACTCTTACAAATAAAAAAACTCCAGGTTATGCCAAACCACAATCAATAGCCTTTAAAGAAATGATAAATATTTCCCCCCTAGCCATGACAGGTGTGTTTATCGCAGGGATATGCAATGCAACCATGCTTACCTTAGGACCTATTTATGCAAAAAATATAGAAATGCCTACTTCTGAAATAACCATATTCATGGGTATTTATATTCTTGGTAACACTGTATTTCCTGCGGTTTTAGGCCCTCTATCAGACAGAATAGATCGTCGCATGATTATAAAACTTACAGCTATTATTGGTATTATCTGTTCGCTTATGACTGTGGCAGACAGCTACCACTACCCTTTAATCTTTATACTTGGCGGAATGATTACATCAATTTACAGCGTTTCAATAACCCATATGAATGACCAAATTAAAAAAGAGCAAATAGTATCCGCCAGTAGATCCTTGATATTATTCAATTCTTTAGGTTCTATGAGTGGTCCTGTCATAGCAGGTTTTCTTCTATCTTACCTTGGATCACAAAGCTTTTTTACCATGATTTCATTGTACCTTGGGCTACTCCTAATAGTAGCATTTTATAGAACAATTGTAGGAGAAAAAATCGAACATAAACGGAGCTTCGTCCATATACCAACTTTATCTGCGCCCTCAATTATGAAGCTAAAAACAAAAAACATACAAAAATCGCATAAGAGTAATAAAAAGCAATAACACCCCCTTTTATAGCCATAAAAACTTGCATATAGTTAATGTCATGGAGCTATCGCCAATTACAAAAAGACGACTTTTACAATTCCGAGCCAATAAGCGTGGCTATTGGAGCTTTTGGATTTTTGTATCCTTACTTTTAATATCACTTGCCGCCCCAATTATCGCAAATGACAAGCCTATAATGTTGAACTATAAGGGAAAATTATATTTCCCCGTATTAGTGAGCTATCCCGAAACCACCTTTGGTGGTGACTTCGAAACCGAAGCCGAATATCGCGATAAATTCGTTCAAGAACTTATAGTAGGAGAAGATGGAACAAAGGGGTGGATATTATGGCCACCCATACCTTTTTATTATGATACTATCAATTACGACCTTACCAGCCCTGCCCCCACTCCGCCTGATAGCGTTAATTGGATCGGCACTGATGATCAGGGTCGTGATGTTGCAGCGCGCGTAATATATGGATTTCGTATATCTGTGCTCTTTGGCTTAATACTTACATTGGTAAGCTCTGCCATTGGTGTTGCTGCGGGTGCGGTGCAAGGATATTACGGTGGTAGGCTTGATCTACTCATGCAGCGCACTATTGAAATATGGTCAAGCCTTCCTAGCCTTTATATATTGATAATATTTTCATCTATGTTCACACCTGGATTTTGGAGCTTGCTTTTAATCCTATTACTTTTTTCGTGGATGAAATTAGTCGATGTTGTAAGAGCAGAATTCCTACGAGCACGTAACTTTGATTATGTGAGAGCAGCAGCCGCTCTTGGAATATCAAATCCAATAATTATGTGGCGACATGTTTTGCCAAATGCCATGGTTGCAACAATCACATTCATGCCCTTTATTCTAACTGCCTCTATTACATCGCTAACTGCGCTTGATTTTCTTGGTCTTGGTATGCCCCCAGGTAGCCCCTCTTTAGGTGAGCTATTGGCACAAGGAAAAAATAACCTACAAGCTCCATGGCTTGGGATTGCTGCATTTTTATCACTAGCTACTATGCTTACCCTGCTTACTTTTATAGGTGAAGCAGTGCGTGACGCATTTGATCCACGAAAAACCACTATGTAAATAATAATTTAATATATTAAATGCTATTTTTCTTGCAAACACATACTATTAGGTGTATTACGTGCGCGCAAAATAAATATATGTTACAATATGCAAGGTAGAACATTGGAATAGAGACATGTCTGGTTATAATTACAAGATAGGGTTAAAAAATAATGACTCCTATGTAAACGCCGATAGGTTTAGTAATATATTTCAGGTAGTTGACCCTAAATGGCTTTATAGCGAATGGGGCAGCCCCGAAACAAGTGAAGATGATCGACCTAAACGCCTTACCTTGAGAATTGCAGATAAAGAAGATATCAATGCTATAGAAGAGTTTTTCAAATCTAGAAGGAAACAAGAAGCAGATCCAAAAAACTTTGTAAAGCCCCGCCCGGACGACCCTGTAGAAGACTTGGCCAAAAGCGGGCGCATTGCGCTAATAGAAGATGATGAAGGTATAACGGCTATTTGCTTTGCATTTACGCATAAAGTTGAAAACTTATTTGGACAGGATACTCCGCAAACAGTAACTGAAATTGGAACTGTTATATCATGCGCTAAAGGGTTAGGGCTTACTAATATCGCTATTTCCGCACTATCCCTGGTTCTAAAAGAACAAAAAGGAATAGACCACCCTATTATCGCCAAAGTATCAAAAAAAAACAAAGCCGCAAATAATCTTTTTGGCACTGCCATGTCTTGGAATATTGTTGATAGCTATTATTCCACAATAAAACCACTTTTTAACTCTTCTGCAGGAGATACTATACGCTCTGAAAGTGAATGTGAAAGTGATTATATCGCCAGCAAATCACGTAATTGGTATATTTTTGGAAAAGAAGCACAGGAAAAGGCCGCAGAGCTTATTAACACATTAAGACAATATGAAGTTCTTTGCCCTAAAAAAGGTAAGGACATTCCATTTTATTTTGATGAGGGTGATTTTAACTTTACTAAATCATTAGATAGTATAATAGAGGATATTGCTCTAACAGAAATAGAGCCTGATGAGCTAGACCAACACCTAAATATTAATCCTGATGATCCTGAATATTTAAACGATATTGATGTGTTAGATGAGGATTTACTTACCGATTATCATGATATTATAGAATTTGATAATATCGACATTGCTTACAAAGAAGAAGGAATCGACGCCACACTACATAATGACCGAGGTAATACTGTTTCTATTTCATCATCAAACATATATATTTATGACAAATATGACCGAGATAATGATGAAGGCTCTAAGGGTGAAGAAGAAGCCGCCTATTATGATGATGTTCTCGGCATATAATAAAAACTATAGTAGTATATATCTTCACTTAAATAAGGTATTTGCTAGCTATGAAAATAAGACCATATATTATTGATATTAAATACGAAATTACAAAATACCGCCGTATTTTGCATCAAAACCCACAAACAGCATTTAAGGAAAGCTTCGCTAGCGATTTTATTGCTGATAAACTTAGAAAATGGGGAATCGCTTTTGAGCGTAATATCGGAAAAACAGGCATTGTCGCAACTATAAAAGGTAAAAAATCAGATAGTAACAAATCGATCGGGATTCGTGCTGATATTGATGCTCTTGATATATTAGAAGAAGATAACAAAAAATGGGTATCAAATATTAAGGGTAAGATGCATGGCTGTGGTCATGATGGACATAGTGCAGCACTACTTGGGGCTGCTAAATACTTAAAAGAAAACAATAACTTTAACGGCACAGTTAATCTTATATTTCAGCCGGCTGAGGAAAATGGACAAGGCGCAAAAGCCATGATTGATGATGGCATATTAAAGCGTTTTCCATGCGATTTTATTTATGCAATGCATAATTGGCCATATTGCCCACTTGGCTATTTTGAGATAAATGAAAAAGAGAGTATGGCCGCCGTTGACCATTTTAAAGTTATTATTGATGGTAAAGGTGGACATGCATCAAAACCACATACAACTATTGACCCCATTATAATATCTTCACAAATTATCAATTCATTGCAAACCATTATCAGCCGCGAAACTGATCCTTTCACCCCTGCTGTTCTTAGTGTTACGAATATAAATGGTGGTACAGGCGCATTTAATGTTATCCCTTCCCAAACTAGCTTTAGCGGTACAGTGCGTAGCTATGATAAAAATCTAAAAAGGCATATTGAAAAGCGAATAAGAGAGATATCATATGAAATTGCAAACGCACACAAAGCAATAGCAACTTGCACCTATGAAACACGTACACAGCCAACAAAAAATCATAAGGAGCACGCGCAAATTTGCATAAATATTGCAAAAGAAATGGTTGGCGATACAATGGTTAGTAAAGACCCCACCCCTTCAATGGGAGGTGAAGATTTTGGAGTATTTTTAGAGCATATACCCGGAGCTTATATTAAAATTGGACAAGCCGTTGACGATGATCCTAACCATAGATGCAGCAAGGGGCTACATAATGCTGGCTATGACTTTAATGATGATTTATTACCAATAACAATAGAATATTGGGCAAGACTAGTAGAACATCTTCTACCTTTAAAAGATTAAAAAATGTTGACATAGCACCACATTATATGTTTCTGATTACCCATGAACTACAGAAAAACACCAAATCGACGATGAGTTAGCCGCTAGCCCCCTCTTAGCTAGATATTTTGTGTTATCAATCTTAAAAAAGGTTATCACTGTTTTAATATTTATAGATTATATTCCCTTAAAAACAAATTGCTTGAACGTCATGTATACGGCATTTTAAAATAGTAAAGATTAATGAAAAAAATGAGATGAATCCTATTCTAATTGATAAAGTTTCAGCCATTACAAAAAATTTAAAACTGAAACACCAACAAATAATTATGAACGACCCTAATACCGCACTTCCTTGTGAAATGGGAACGGTTCTGGTTGCCAAAGTTCTTGATGACAAACGCGTTTATAATGAACTTGAATTACCTTCAGGGCGACTTTCCAAACTTAAAAAAGGTGATATAATCACCGTAGCCTTGGGGCAAAGGCGCGCCCTTAAAGGTTTTGTTGGTGATTTGCCTAAATCTCTAAACCCTAATGATGTTATCCACCTTCTTAATATGGGCGGAGTTGCAGGAGAATGTACAAGCGCCAACACTACTGAAGTTGGCAACCCCCTTCGCATAAGAGTACTTGGGGCAATAATTGATAAAGATGGAAGGTCACTAAATATAAATCAAAACACGATATATTCCCCAAAAAAAGATATGAGCAGCAACGTACCACTAATTATTGTAACAGGCACAAGCATGGATAGTGGCAAAACAACCGTTGCTGTTGAAATTACCAAAACCCTAACACGAATGGGAATGAAGCTTGCAGGAACAAAACTAACTGGTGTTGGTGCACTGCGTGATATTTATAAAATGCAAGATTACGGGGTTTATAATGCGGTATCTTTTGTTGATGCTGGAATAACCTCTACTGCCAATATTGATGATAAAACCATGGCAGATGTAACTAGAGGAGCTCTTGATTATCTAAGCAATGATAACCCTGATGCAATTATTATCGAATTTGGTGACGGCTTAATGGGTAAATACGGCGTTAATGCCATTTTGCAAATGCCTGAAATTCAAAAAAATGTAAGACTTCACATAGGCTGCGCCAGTGATCCTATAGGCGCAATTGGACTTGCTGAGGGATGCAAAAACATTGGTATTCCTATTGATGTAATAAGTGGCCCTGTCACAGATAATGATGTAGGAAAAGCAATTATTAAAGATGAATTAGACGTTATTGTATATAACGCATTTAACCCAAGCACAGAATGGATAGATTTGGTGATTTCAAGATGGCTACACGCATATCAATTATCGGCATAACTGGATATACAGGGCTAGAGCTTTTACGTATATTAAACGCACACCCTTATGTGGAAATAGCGAACGTAACCTCACGTCAATATGATGGCATGGCTATTGGTGAACTCTACCCTCATCTATCACACATGGATATTATAATTACTAAACCTGATATTGATTTAATCGCAAATAATAGCGATATAGTTTTTTTATGTCTTCCTCATAAAACCGCGCAAGATACTGTTGCCGATCTGCATGGCAAAGTCAAAATTATCGACCTATCAGCAGATTTTAGGCTTAATGATGTTGTAGCTTATGAAAAATATTACAACGTGTCGCATATCCACCCTAAGCTATTAAAAAGTTCGGTATATGGAGCTCCGGAAATTACAGAAAAACACAAAATAGAGCTAGCAACCATTGTTGCTAATCCAGGGTGTTTTGCCTTGCTCTGCCAACTAATGCTATTTCCTTTTGCAGGCTCAATCAAACAGGCTAATATAATGGCTGTGACAGGATCTAGCGGTTCAGGTAAAACAGCAAATAAAGGAACGCACCACCCTGTGCGCTCTCATAATATGAAAAGCTATAACATTAATAAACACCGCCATATTCCAGAGATTTGCGCTACGGCAAAAATCAACGAAGAACAGCTTAACTTTGTGCCAACTTCAGGATCTTTTACCCGAGGAATTTTTGCAACTGCCTTCATTGATATTAAAAATATTAAAGAAGGCGCACAAGTGCAAAACGTACAAGAAATATATAAAGATGCACCTTTCATAAGGCTACAAGGTGAAGTGGCTTTGGCAAATATTGTTGGCTCTAACTTTTGCGATCTGAATTACACACAAGTTTCAGATAATAGTTATATAGTGCAGGGCGCACTGGATAATCTGGTTAAGGGCGCTGCGGGCTGCGCTGTACAAAATATGAACATAATGTGCGGTTATGATGAAACTACAGGACTAATTTCTTTAAGCCCACTATATCCGTAAGGAATTTTAAAGATGAGCACTAAAAACAAATTGCCAGATTTTTTTATAAACGCCTTTTATGAAAGCAAGTTCCGTGATGCCCTGTTCATTGTTAAGGCTAGTGGTAGTGTAATTGAAAATGAGCAGGCTAGAAATAATCTTATTGCCAATGTAAAAGAGCTAAACTTGCTAGGCATTAAAATTATATTGATATATGGGGGCGGACTAGCCATTGATAAAGCCCTAAAAAATCGTGGGATAGAAATTAAAAAACACCAAGGCAGGCGTATTACAGATGCGCCAACTATGAAAGTAATTCGTGAAGTTATAGGCGGCGACTTATCACTTAGCATATATGAAACCATGCAACGTAATAATGTTAAAGGCTCAAATTTTAATGCTGTCCCAAGTGATTGGCTAAATGTGGTTTTGCGTCCTAAAGAGCCAATAGATTTTGGCTTTGTCGGTGATATAAAAGGCGTAAATACCAGACCTATTAAGCGCAAATTAAAAATTACCAACTTTATAGCTAGCCCTTGCATATCAATTAGTAAAGATGGGCATTTATGTAATATAAATGCCGATACTGTTGCAACACAGCTTGCCGCGGGCTTGAAGGCTGATAAGCTGATTTTTATGAGCAATGTTGACGGCGTTAAAGTTGGTGATAAAACCGCGCTTATGGTTACAGCAGAGGAAATACCAACCCTTATTAAAGATGGTATCGTTACCGATGGTATGAAAGTAAAGATAGAAAATTGCCTTGAAGCACTTAATTCAGGGGTAAAACGAATTCACTTGATTAACGGGCTTAGGCAAGACGCTTTGCATGAGGAAATATTCGAATCTGCTGGCTCTGGAACAATGGTTTTACGTGAATCTGAACGTAATAACTATATAAACGAAATTGAGGTTCAAAAAGCAATTGAGAGAGAAAAAATAAACAATAGTAGATAAAATTATTAAAATATAGGAAATAGTTAAATGACAGCACCACAAGACATTATAAAAGAAACTGAAAGAATTTTGATTAAAACCTATAACATGCAGCCAGTAATTATGGATCATGGTAAGGGCGTTTATGCTTATGATACTAACGGTAAAAAATATCTTGATTGTGCAGCAGGAATTGCCGTTGCCTCACTTGGTCATGCGCACAAAAAATTGCTAAGCGCCATAAATAAACAAGCTGAGCGCATGATAATTTGTCAGCCCTCTTACGTTACGCAAGCAAAACACGAAGCGGCAAAATTATTGGTTGATAATAGCTGCTTTGACATGGTCTATTTCTCTAATAGCGGTACAGAAAGTGTTGAAGCCGCCCTCAAATGTGCGCGTAAATGGGCGTATGATGAAAAAGGCAATGGCTGCAATGAGATAATAACCTTCCATAATTCATTTCATGGGCGTACTTATGGCTCTGCTAGCGTAACTGAAAAACGCAATAGCCAGCCATTCTTTGATCCTTATATACCCAATGTGCATTTTGCAAAATTTAATAATATAGACAGTGTCAAAGCTCTTGTTTCAGATAAAACCGCGGCAATAATAATTGAGCCTATTCAAGGTGAAGGGGGACTATCGCCTGCAAATTCTGATTTCCTTAAATCGCTGCGCAAACTTTGCGATGAGCAA
>JALTAZ010000009.1 GCA_027075555.1 Micavibrio sp. | reverse complement strand
GGCGATCAACTGCCAGAATTTGAAATTACAGGTGTGAAGCCAGGCTTTAACAAGCATGAAGAAAATGGTGAGAGCGCATTTGAAACAATTACAGAAAAAAGTTTTGAAGGAAAATGGAAGGTTATATTTTTCTATCCCAAGGATTTCACTTTTATTTGTCCAACTGAAATTGTTGAGTTTGCAAAATTGAATGAGGATTTTGCGGATCGTGATGCGGTTGTTCTTGGTGGCTCTACGGATAATGAGTTTTGTAAGTTGGCTTGGCGCCGTGAACATGCAGATCTTAATAAATTAAATCAATGGTCATTTGCAGATACCAATGGTTCTTTAGTTGATGGCCTTGGTGTACGTGAAGAAAATGCAGGCGTGGCATTGCGTGCTACGTTTATAGTTGACCCTGATAATATAATTCAGCATGTTTCAGTAAATGGACTTAATGTTGGGCGCAACCCAAAGGAAACACTGCGTATTCTTGATGCTCTTCAGTCTGATGAGCTGTGCCCATGTAACCGACCTGTTGGCGGGGATACCATTGATGTATCAGCAGAAGCTGCAAATATAGCAGCTTAATTTATTTTAAATAGCAGGCGGCAGGATTTCTAAGTATTTTGCCGCCTGTATTGTATCTACTCTAAATTGAAATTTGAAATTGAAATTGGTGAAAGGAAATGAAAATGTCTATTTCAGAACTAAAAAATCTAATACCGGATTATGCCAAGGATATTAAGCTAAATCTATCTTCCTTGGCATCTGAGGAAACACTTGATAAACAAAAACTATGGGGTAGTTTTCTAGCCTCTGCCTTGGCTTGTGGCAATGCAAAAGTTATTGCATCAATAGAAAATGAGGCGATGGAGCATTTATCAGTTGAGGCAATGCAAGCGGCTAAATCCGCTGCGGCGATTATGGCTATGAATAATATATATTATAAATTTTCAGGAATGGTTACAGAATACCAGTCTATGCCCGCCAAGTTGCGTATGAATGTTATCGCAAATCCAGCAATAAGTGAAAAAGTTGATTTTGAGCTTTGGTCTTTGGCTGTGTCGGCAATAAATGGTTGTCAATTTTGTGTGAAATCACATGAAAAGAAGGTTCGTAGTGAAGGGGTTAGTCAAGCAGAAGTTCAGACAGTTATACGTATTGCCTCTGTAATACATGCGGTTTCTGCCGTTTTAAATGCAGAAGAAGCCTTAAAATCCAATATTTCCAATGCGGCATAAATTTAATTTATTCGTTGAGTTTTTGTAATAAAACCATATCAAGGTATAATAGAAAACTTTTTCGTAATTGTATATATATTTCTTGTAACGCCATTATTTTATGACATGATGGCGTTACTCTTTTCTTGTTCATCATCATTATTTTTATTTATCATGTCCTCTTTGCGGATATAAATTTCGCGGTGAGGATAGGGGATTTCGATATTATTTTCTTTAAATGTATCCCATAAAGCCAGCATAACAGCGGCGCGCATGTTAGTAACTCCGCGCTCTGCATCTTTGATCCAAAAACGTAATTTAAAATTAAGAGAGCTATCTCCAAATTCTGTTAAATGACAAACAGGTTCTGGATCTTTGCATATGCGATCATGTGCATTGGCGGCGGCTTGTTGAGATAGGCGTTTTACATCATGTGGGTTAGAGTTATAATGCACGCCAAATTGAACTTCCAGCCTTATTAGAGAGTTTCCATGGCTCCAGTTGACAACTCGCTGAGTTATAAATTCTTCATTGGGGATTAGGAATGATTTGTTATCTCTTGTAACAATTTCTGTATAGCGTGCAGCCATACGGTTTACCCAGCCAAATGTCCCATTTTCAAGCTCTATTACATCACCAGGTTCTATTGATCTATCAACAAGCAGTAACATACCGGAAAATAAATTTGATATTCCTTTTTGTAGACCAAACCCAATACCAAGGCCAACCGCTCCACCAAACACAGCAAATAATGACAAATCAACCCCAGAGCTGTTTAGTCCAATAATTATTGCGATTACAATTAGAGCTACGCGAATAATTTTGGCGATTAACACCTGAGATGAGCGTGTAAGGCTAGAGGATTTTAAAACTTTGCGTTCAGCAAATGAAGAAACAAAGATAGCAAAATAAAGCAATATGAATAAATAAAACATGCTTTTTATAACGGCAAGAATGGATAACCGAGATTCGCCTATTGTAAATCCAATTGCATCAAGTGTGGCAGTAGCGCTTTCCAACATGCCAAAAATGCTAAGCGCGGCAACTGCCCATATTCCAAGGGCAAAAACATTGCGAACTGCGTTGTTATTTATGAATTGGGCAAATATACGAATAAATATCCATGCCAGAAGCACTTTCATCATGCCGTTAATAAGGGATACATCAACGCCAACAAGGTCAGAGCTTGCAACTCTTGTCATAAAAAAGATAACCGTTAATGTTATAAATGGAAAAAGCAGTTTACTTATATTCAGAGCTATACGCTTTACTTTTCCAGGTAGATCAGAATTATTTATATTCTCTCTAACTTTGCTTTTAATCATGCGATATATAAATATGCCGAATATGAAGGCGATGCCAATTATAACACCTTGATATATTGTATTAGCTTGTAATAGATATTCTTCGCACCATTGAATGGCTTTATAAATAGAGCCAGACAGATCAATTTTTTCAATATTGATGTCTTCTAAATCAACGGATTTTACTTCTTTTGTGTTTTCTATAGCTTTTACCATAAAGTAATCTTTCTTTACTTATGTATCATAATTATAGGATAAGCAATTTTATTAAAAAGTCTAAAACTTTAAATTAGGCGCATTATTAGGCGAGTGTAGCTCACTGCCTTCTGGGGGGATCTCTATAGCATCTGTTTGTTGTAAAATATTAGGGTTTATAGTTGTTTCTATATCACTAGGTTGTAGACGTTCTTCATTGTGGTCATCTTGATTTTTTATTGCATATAAGACTTCAAAAGTTATATCCTCTGCTGTGAATTTTGCAGTTCTTTCAAGGTATTGTTGCTCATATAGCGATTGCCCAGATATAGAGGCATCTGTGTAGTTTATGGAGTTTAGAATAAATAAGCTAGTATGTTCAAATGCAGGGTGTTCAGGGGGTAGCTTTCCATTTATGAGCATATCAGCATATATGTTATCTGTTGTGTGCTGTAATTCTTCAAATGTTGTTTTAAGGAAAATGGTGGCGCTATTTTCTTTGCTAGTTTCGGTAAAAAGCTTATGGCTGCGTATTAGATCAACTAATGGATGGTAAGAGGAAATAACTATTTCATCATCAACTGTCCCTGGAGTGGTGGAGTAGGCGGTTGCCATTGCTGAACCTTCCATGTAGTCAAGAAATGACTTATGTACTAGATCTATGTCGTTATGGTTAAAATTATCTAGACCGTAAATATTTGCGTATACTTCTCCAATTTGATCTGTTAACTCTCGTCTTATTTGATATTGCTCTATAGCGTCTTGAAGTGTACGTATTTCATCTGGAGATTTTATCATTGCAAGATTATTCATTATTGATGGCGTGCTTTTAATGTTATTTACTATTTTTTCAAGCTTATCATCTGTCCAGTTTCTATATTTTCTACTGTCTTTTGCTTTATATAATACGCTTGTTGAGGCAATGTCTAAAAAATCTGTGCCAAGGTTTTCATGTTCTTTTGCAAATTCTGGGTAGGCTTTCTTAAGTTCTTCTTTTTTGCATCAAGCATAGTGCATGCAACTGCCATCATAATATCAGGATCTGCACTTTTATATTTGCTTCTAACTGATAATTCACTATCACCTCCTTTTAGTAAACCTACAGCATCATCTAGGCTAAATCCTTCTAGAGATGGGATTTTGTCTATAAGAGAGCGAACAATTATGGAGTTCCTTTGTGTGTTATTATCCATATTATCAGCTATAGGGTGGCGCTTTATTATATTTTCTTTCAGGCTTTCTTCTGTTTGGGTATATCCCAAATCCCACAAGGTTTGTTTAATTAAAATATCAAAACGGTTTGATACATCGTTAAATTCTTCTTTGCTTTCTTCGCTCCATATCCCTTGTGATAGGCGCTCTTTCATTAGTTCGATCATGCGTGAATATATATATTCGAAGCTAGGATCGGTGCGATCAGCCCCACCTCTAAGAATTGCAGCATCTATCTCTGCATTTTCTTCGTCACTTATTCCAAGGTTTTGCGAGATATTACTGGTATCGCCACCCATTTCATCACCAAAATATTATTTACTTTATTATTATGTATAACCTAGCACGGGAGCTGTATTTTTGCAAAATAAAATGAGAATGGTGATAGCTCATAATATATAGTTCAGGTGTAAAAAATTTGATTTATTCATTTGCATTAGATGTGCAAAGCATTTTTATAACTTCATCGGGAAATTTACTGCGAAAATCTTCATTAAGATCATCTGGATGAGCCATAAGGCGGAAAAATATAGGGCCGCATAATATATCTATTGCAAGGGTTGGTGATATATCAGTTCTAAATTCTCCATTTTTTTGACCTTCTTCTATGGAATATCGAATGGCATCCATAAGTGGCTCTAATAGATTATCTTTAAATATTTTCAATGAAACTTCGCTGGCTTGTGCTTCGCTGAATAATTGCGCGATAGTTTGCCCGTTATTGCTATCTACAAGCCTAATTAGTTTTTCTAACTGCATTGTTATTGCTTCTTTGTGGCTGCTAGCTGTTGGGAGCGGGGTTTGCATACCAGGTTGGTTTGCCAGAGCGTCCATAACAACAGCAGTCTTATTTGGCCACCAGCGATATATGGTTGTTTTTCCTACCTTGGCTTTTTTTGCGATGGCCTCAATACTTAATTCTTGAACAGATGTTTGTAGCAATAACTTATTGGTAGCGTTCAAGATTGCTTTTCTGGACTTTTCGCTACGTGGTCTACCTTTTCTAGTGGCTGCTTGTGCCATGATAATCTCCTCATTTTCAAACGCCAATAATTACGGATCAAGGACAGTATGAAAACTTATCGTGTCGTATTTCGAGTATCATTAGATATGACTCATTTTGCAGCGTTTTGCAATAGGTTTTGTAATCGTGGTATTTATTTTTTGTTTAGCGGATAGACTAATACGCTTTGTGTTGAAAAGTTCTTGGCGCTTTGTCAATGACTACGATATGTCCATTTCTATATTCCATTATTGCAAGTCCGCGCTCAACTATACCGTCATGTCGGAATCTAAAAATCCCATCAACACCTGAAAAACCATTAGGGTTTGTAATTGCACTATGGTTAAAGGCAGGCCTATTTTTATTTTTTAATCCGATACGAGCCAAAGTAGCAGATAATGCGGTGGCATCATAGGCAAGTGAAGCTATACGCGGGGGAATAGATTTATATGTTGCTAGATAGCGACGTTCAAATTTTTTTCTATATTGCGGGTCGGGCGCGGCAAACCAAGCTCCGTTTAAAGTTCTATCTTGTGCAAGTGCTTTATTATCCATTAAACCTGTGCCAAGACGTTTAACTGTTCTTGGCGGGAGGTCATAATGGTTTAAAAAGCTTCCTAGCTCTCGTGCCATAGGGCCACCTACTGGCATAAGTACAGCGTCATATGGTGCGCCAAATTTATTGTTATTTGCTTTGCGGGAATCATAATCTGAAAATTTTCGCATGATATAAGAGAGATTCGTATCTTGGGGAGAGAAGCGTTCTATGCGCGATGATTTTATGTTTGCATTTTGCGCTATTTCTTGATAAGCGGAAACTACGCCATTACCATAGCTGTTTATAGGGCTTATTACTCCTATACGCTTATAACCATTGAACGAAGCATAACGGATAACCCGCTCTATTTGATCAAAAGGTAAAAATCCTATTAGAAATGTTTTGTTATTTGCAAGCGTCCAGTCGGTTGAAAAGGCAATCATATTTATATTTGCACTTTGTGTAACTTGTCGGGCGGCCTTAACTGATGGTGAAAATACAGGCCCAAGTACAAGTTGGGCGCCGTCTTTAATGGCTGATCTTGCCGCTGATCTTGCGCCTTGTGGCGTTCCTTTTGTATCCTTTGGTAATAGTTCAAAATTATTATATCCAATATCAAATAAAGCCATTTGCGCGGCATTTAGCATTGATTGTCCAAGTTTTGCATTTTTACCACTTAATGGCAGCAATATGGCAACTTTTACTGGTGCTAGGGATTTATCCATAACTTTATTACCAAGAGTTGGGGCTTCAAGTGCCTCACCATTTACTTCTGAAACTGATAAATCACTAGGGTTTTGATGTGCTGCTTGTTGTTTATTTTGGTTATTTAACCATGGCTTAGCGTTATATCCACCACCGCCCATGCAACCATATAGAAATAATGTTGCGGTAAAAAGTAATAAAAAATTGAAAAAGTTTGAATTATTTAGATTATTTAGATTATTTAAAAAATTGTGCATGATTTGCTATTCTCTTTTAAAAAGTTCTGTATGCTGCTTAACTTATGGATATGAACAAAATTGACAATAGAGAAAAAAAATCTCAAAATCCAGTAACTTTACGCGCGGGGTTATATATCGTTGCCACTCCTATAGGTAATTTGCGTGATATAACTTTACGTGCTCTTGATATATTAAAATCTGTTGACCTCGTGCTATGTGAAGATACAAGGGTTACTCATAAATTATTGAACGCTTATCAGATTAGTGCAAAGGTTCAGCTTTATAATGATCACAGCCAAGATAGTAGGCGTGATTCGATATTAAATATTATTATAGAAGGGGGTAAATCTGTTGCATTGCTTAGTGATGCTGGTATGCCACTTATTTCTGATCCAGGGTTTAAATTAGTTCGAGAATGTCTAGAACATAGTGTTTATGTAACAAGCCTTCCAGGGGCTAATGCGCCACTGGCTGCATTGCAGTTATCGGCTATGCCATCGGATCGGTTTTGCTTTTTAGGGTTCATGCCTTCTAAAAGCGCGGCGCGCCAAAAACTCTTAGCACAATGGGTAGATGTTAAGGCCACTCTTATTGCCTTTGAAACTTCTCCACGCCTTATTTCCTGTTTAGAAGATATAAAAAATATTCTAGGCAATAGGGAGGTGGCAATTGTGCGCGAAATTACCAAGATTTATGAGGAAGTCAAAAAGGACAGTTTGGGCAATCTTATTCAATATTATAGTAAAAGTGGCGCGCCAAAAGGAGAAATTGTTTTGGTCATATCCTCTGCAGAAGATATAAAAACAAGCGAAGATGATATAAAGGATATGTTGTTGGAGGCTTTGAAAATAATGAGGGTTAAGGATGCAGCCACGCATGTTGCCAAGCTAGTGGGTGCAAAAAAATCAGATATTTATGATATGGCTGTAAAAATCAAACAGGGGCAAATATGATTTTTATTAAAGATGAAAAAGGGGAAACTAGCTATTCTAAGGGTATAAAAGCAGAAAAAATAGCTGGTAAATATTTGCAAGAAGAAGGTTTTTCTATTATCAAGGGACGCTATAAAACCAAGTTTGGGGAAATTGATATTATTGCTAAACAAGGTAATTTGCTTTGTTTTGTGGAGGTTAAAGTTCGCGATAGACTTGAAGATGCTATGGAATCTATTACTAAAAGATTGCAAAAACGTATTGAAAACTCAGCCCTGTTCTTTATTTGTGAATATCCAGAGTATATGGATTATGATATGCGCTTTGATGTTATTACAATATCGGGGGATATATCAGGCGATATGAAAATATCGCATCTGGACAATGCTTGGTTGGCAAGTTCATAATGTGAGTGATCGAATCATATTAACTATGGGATATGCATTATGCTTAGAACTATATCAAAAATAACAGCATCGCGGGCCAAGGTTTTCATTTTGCTTGTTGCAATGTTTGCGTTATCTTCATGCACGGGAGTAGCATTAGGAACAGGGGTGGCTGTTGGAACAGCGGCTGTTCAAGAGGGGGGATTATCGCGTGCTGCAAGCGATCTTCGTATTCAAGCAGATATAAATCAGCGCTGGTTTGCTTATAATGTTGATATGTTCACTAAACTTGATCTTACGGTAAATCAGGGGCGTGTTCTTATTACAGGTGTTGTACAAGACCCAAAACATAGAATAGAAGCTGTTCGCCTTGCTTGGCAGCCAGTTGGAGTGGTTCAGGTTATTAATGAAATAAAAGTAGCAGATAGCGAGGGTATTGTTGGGTTTGCCAAAGATGCTTGGATTTCAGGGCGTATAAGGGCGGCTCTTATAATTGATCGTGACGTAGAGTCTATAAATTATTCAATTGATACGGTGCAAGGCACTGTTTATTTGATGGGGTTTGCCCAAAATCAAGGAGAGCTTAATCATGTTATTGGTATTGCGCGTAAAATTGGTGGGGTTAAACGCGTTGTTAGCTATGTTAAATTAGTGGGAACTCCTGAAACTCACGAAGGTGCGCAGAATTATCAGCCACGTTTTGATAGTACTGTACAAAATTCAAATGGTAATTCTGTCAATCAGGTATCGACAAATGCACCTGCTCAAACACAAGCTGAAGCTGATGGCGACCCTATTACTTGGAATACAGAAAGTGTATATCAATGATGCGCTTACTTTGTTATTGGAAATTTAAGATTAAGATTTTTATGTATGATATACACCGAAGTTTTTATGTTTAATGCTTGAAAATCTTGCAAGAGGTCTTCTAAGGCTCTAAACATTTATAATGTTATTGATTTGAATGGTTCTTTAAGTATGGAACTGCTATTTAGTTTTAAAGTTTGTTGAAGGGAATATACGATGCTATCTCGTTATTTTATGATTTTTTCTGCTGTATTTATTTTGTCTGCCTGTGCGGGTAATAACGATAATGGTGGTGTTGATATGAGTGCAATGGATGATGGTGTTATCATAGATGATGGTAGTAGTGTGTATTCAGGCGATGGGCCAACCCCAGGAACACAGGCTGATTTAGTTGTAAATGTTGGTGATCGAGTTTTTTTTGAAACAAATAGTACGGATCTTACGCTTGCTGCGCGCTCTACATTAGAGGATCAGGCAGCTTGGCTTGCTCAGTATCCTAATGTGAATGTTGTTGTTGAAGGTCATGCTGATGAGCGAGGAACGCGTGAATACAACCTTGCTTTAGGAGAGCGCCGTGCTAATGCAGCTAAGAATTATCTTGTTGCTCTGGGAGTTTCGCCTTCACGTATTACAACAATTAGCTATGGTAAGGAACGCCCAGCAGTTCCAGGTTCAAATGAAAATGCATGGGCGCAAAATCGTCGCTCTGTTACTAAGGTTCAGTAAATTGATATATAATACAATTACGTAGGCTTTTGGTATCATGGCTATATTATTAAAATCGTTAAGGTTTTATAGCATAAATTTTCTGGTTTTCTTTGTTGCTTGCCTTCTTGTGGTAGGTGCTACTTCTGCAATGGCGCAGCAATCATCGGTGGCTGCTATGGAAATTCGTTTTCAGCAAATGGAAAAAGAAATACGCAGGCTAACAGGGCAAATAGAAGAGCAGCAATATGAAATCCGTCGCCTGCGTGAGGATTTAAGCAGCGTTCAGTCAGAGCTTGATAGTGTTAAATCCTCATATGTGGCTGTGACCTCTCAAAATATGCCAGAGATTAAACAAAACCATGATACTTTGAATAATATGGATAGGGGGGGGGCTTATGTTCTTAAGGATCAGGAGGCAAGTGCATCTTTTAAAAATAATTCGTCATCAAATGATGTAGCTGATAACAAGAACAATCATACGTTGGGAGTTTTGCATAAGTCGCAGACAGGCACAGAAAACGCAGCTTTATCAGGTGGTGCAACTAGAGCTTATGACAATGCATATTCATTCATAAAATTGCGTGATTTTGATAAGGCAGAGGCTGCATTTGCAAAATTTATAAAAGATTATCCAAACCATGATTTGGTTTCAAATGCAAAATATTGGTATGGCGAAACGTTTTATGTGCGTAAAAATTATGAGCGTGCTGCGCGAATATTTGCCGAGGGCTATCAGAAATACCCAAAAGGACCAAAGGCGGCTAGTAATCTTTTGAAACTTGGAATGTCTTTGGTGGGGATGGGGAAAAAGGAAGATGCTTGTATTGCATTTAAGCAGCTTAAAAAGGAATATTCTAAATCTTCAATTCCTGTATTGAAACGCACAGAAACTGAAATGGAAAAAATAAATTGTCATTAGCTGTTGTTTATTGGTTAAACTCTGGCTTGTTATAAATTTCTGTTTTCAATAGATTGTAACATATGATGAAAGATTGCTTATTTATAAGGCGGTTTTCCAAGGTTATGGAAGAGCGTTTTGCTCATGTTATAGATTCTTATAATGATATTGCTGTGGCAGTATCTGGGGGGGCAGATTCTCTTGGTCTTTGCTTTGCTTTATCTGAGTATATGAAAGAGGCAAAGCCTGATCTAACAATTCATGCAATTAGTGTGGATCACGCTTTACGACAGCAATCTCGTGAAGAATTGCTTCATGTTGCGCAGATATTATCTGGTGTTTCCAATGTTTATCATCATATTTTAACGTGGAATTATAAGGAAAAACCTGAGTCACGTATTCAAGAGCAGGCTCGTAAAGCTCGTTATAATCTAATGATTAAATATATGCGTGAAAATTGTATAACTAATTTGTTTCTCGGGCATCATCAGGACGATCAGGCGGAAACTTTTTTGTTTCGTTTAGCTAAGGGAAGTGGTATTGACGGTCTTGGATCCATGGCTTTTTGTTATGAAAAAGAAGAAGGGGTAAATATATGCCGCCCCTTACTGGAATTTAGCAAATTAGAAATTGTAAATTTTTGTAATGATAGTGGAGTTAAATTTGTAAATGATCCTTCTAATGAAGATGAAGGTTATGCACGGGTACGATTGCGTAAATCCATGGAAATTCTATCTAGTGAAGGTCTAAGCTCTAAGCGTTTGTCTATGACTGCTAAAAGGTTATTACGTGCTAGACAGGCTTTGGATTATATTGCTGATATAGAATATGGTAAGGCAATGATCGTTAATGATGATGATCGTATCGTATTTGATTTTGATGTGTTGTTGAGGAATCCTGAGGAAATAATATTAAGGGTTTTACTGCTTGCTATGAGTAAGATTAGTCCTAATGATGGCTATGGTGTACGAATGGAAAAAATTGAAAACCTATGTAAGGATTTAATGAAAAGACAAGCATTTAGAAAGCGAACATTAGGCGGAGTAATATTTTATCTTGATAACAATAAGGATGAATTATTATTGTTCAGGGAATCCCAACGCTGAATTATAGGATAAAACAATAATATAAAACGCTTTATTTTTTGTAATTTAATGTTAGGTTTCAACACTGTTGATATATTTAAAATGTAATCTTTTCAATATCTCATGTAATAATGTCTTATAATAGGGCATAATCATATGAGTTGTATAAACAGGAATAGTAATGAATAAAATGAACAAGAATAAAAATATAGTATTTTGGCTAGCAATTGCCCTTGGGGTCTTTGTTTTGCTCAACCTTGCTCAAGAGGCTCAGAAAAAATCAATAGCAGAGAATATGGAGCTTGGCTATAGCCAGTTTATGGCAGAAGCTACGGCTGGCAATATATCAGAGGTAGTGATTAAGGGGAATGAAATTCACGGCATTTATGCAGGAGATAGAGGCAAATTTATTACAAAAATCCCTCCTGAAGAAAATGTGGTTAATCGTCTGGTCGGTACTTCTGTGCAGATTAAGGCAGAAGACCCTGACCCACCAGAGGTTAGCCTTTTCTACATTTTGATGAATTTTGCTCCGATATTGTTGCTTATTGGCTTTTGGTTATTTGTTATGCGCCAAATGAATGGTAAGGGCGGTGGTGGTGCTATGGGTTTTGGAAAATCACGCGCTAAGATGCTTACGGAAAAGCAAGGGAAGGTAACTTTTGATGATGTTGCAGGTATTGAAGAGGCTAAATTAGAGCTTGAAGAAATTGTTGAATTTCTTAAAGACCCTCAAAAGTTCCAGCGTTTGGGTGGGCAAATACCTAAAGGTGCGCTTTTGGTGGGTTCTCCTGGTACAGGTAAGACCTTAATTGCAAGAGCCGTAGCAGGAGAGGCTGGAGTTCCTTTCTTTAGTATATCAGGATCAGATTTTGTTGAAATGTTTGTTGGTGTTGGCGCTTCTCGGGTACGTGATATGTTTGAGCAAGGGCGTAAAAATGCTCCTTGTATTATATTTATTGATGAAATTGATGCTGTAGGTCGTCATCGTGGTGCAGGTTATGGCGGTGGTAATGATGAGCGCGAACAAACGCTTAACCAAATGCTGGTAGAGATGGACGGTTTCGATGCTAGTGAAGGCGTAATAATTTTAGCAGCCACCAACCGCCCTGATGTGCTTGATCCTGCGTTATTGCGCCCTGGGCGTTTTGATCGGCAAATTACAGTTCCACTTCCTGATGTTAAGGGGCGTGAGGCCATATTAAAGGTTCATATGAAAAAAGTTCCCTTGGCCAATAATGTTGAGGCTTCGATTATTGCTCGTGGAACGCCGGGTTTTTCTGGTGCAGAGCTTGCAAATTTAATAAACGAGGCTGCTCTGTTAGCAGCGCGTAAGAATAAACGCGTTGTAGGGATGGACGATCTTGAAGAGGCTAAAGATAAAGTTATGATGGGGGCAGAGCGTAGATCTATGGCAATGAGCGAAGATGAGAAAAAACTTACTGCCTATCATGAGGCTGGCCATGCCCTTGTTACTTTGAATGAGCCTGAATCTGATCCTATTCATAAGGCAACAATAGTGCCACGTGGTCAGGCATTAGGCATGGTAATGCGTCTTCCTGAAGGTGATCGCTATAGTTATTCTTTGGCAAAGATGCGGGCTAATCTTTCTGTTGGTATGGGAGGAAGAGTTGCTGAAGAAGTGATTTTTGGCAAGGATTTCGTTACTAACGGAGCTTCTGGTGATATTAAGCAAGTAAGTTCTATGGCACGTGCTATGGTTACAGAGTGGGGACTTAGTGAAAAGGTTGGTATGGTTGATTATGGTGATGATCCAAATTCTTATAAAGAACGTCATATTTCAGATGAGACAGCCGCAGAAATAGAAGAGGAAGTTCAGCGCTTTATAAATGAAGGTTATGAAAGGGCTAAAAAAATTATTACTGAAAATATTGATGATCTTCATATTATTGCTAAAGCACTGCTTGAATATGAACTTTTATCAGGTGATGAGATTAAAGCTTTGCTTCGTGGTGAGCCTATTATCCGTGATGATTATAATGATGATGAAAATGATAAACCACCGCGTGCTTCGGTTCCAAGTGGTGGAGGGTCCGTTCCCACAGGCGGTGGTAGCAGTGTTCCCGTATCTTGATAGATTTATCAATTTAGAGTTTTGATTCTAAAGAAGGGGGCAGAGCCGTTATTTATCGCTCCCTTTTTTATTTTTACATATTATTTTAAATTGACCAAATATCACCAAGATATGGCGTTTCAATAGTTTCAGATTCAATATTGTAAGACCTTGGAGCAGATATTTTTTCAAAATCTGGATGGTTATAGAGGTATTCTATGCATTTTTTAATAAAATTTACCATTTTTTCTATTCCATCGGGAGAGGAAATAAGATCATTGCGTATTTCTATTCCAACATATTGTATATCATTACTATGTGTGATTAGAGATGCCGCATTACTTGGGCGTTCAGCAACGCGATAGGGCTGCCCAGAAATAAATTTATACTCTGATTGGGATTTTAAATATTCTTCAATAGCTTGGGATAGTGGGGTTTTTTCACATCTAATAGTTCCAATTTCCACTTCACGTTTTTCTTGTTTCCAAGTTGGGGTGAAGCTGTGCATATCTAGGTTTATTACATATCCTTTTATTTGTCTTATGCGCTTTATCATTTCCTTTTTGGAATCGTGATAGGGGTGATAAATATTGTTTAGTCGCATCATGCGCTGCTTAGAGCAGCATTTATCAGGAAGATTGCTGGGTATACTAACATTCTTATATTCAGATGAGAATTGGGAAATTGCATAATCGGGCATAGCATTTAAATCACAAACTAAGCGTGAGTAGTTACCTGCAATGTAATTAGCATCTTTTATAGATTTTTTAAGTGCACAAAATAGGTCGTCCATGTAAAGGTCAGAGGCTTCATGCGCATTGTAAAACCATTGGGGGTCGGTGCCAAGACATTCAGGCAAGCAAGAAGGCACGGCCTTACCATTATGAGGACCTGAAAAAATAAGTGATGAGTTATTATCCACTATACTAATAACATCTGGATCATCGTCACTTATGTATAAGGCTGGCTTTGATGTCACTTTGAATGTTTCTTTATAATTAAATATTTATTCAATCCGTTTTAGTTATTTATCGTATTTTTTAGATACAATTTTAATTAACTTGTTTTTGTCCTCTTGTGTCATTCCCTCTGGAATATACCCTATATCATCTAGTGTATTATCAACCAGCGTTTTATATAAAACCAGTGCTGTTAAAAATGAACCGTTGATAGTGGGCGATGATCTATCCACTCCATATAATTTTATCCCTGTTTTTTTATGAATTGCAGACATCCAGTAACTCCCTACAGGTGCAAGAAGTAGCTTATATTTTTCTGATAAAGCTTTGGAGTAGCCTTTAATACGTTTAAACATATTTTTATAATTTTTAAGTTTTATATATTTAGGGCTGGCATAATTCGGGTGTGTCATTTCTAATGGCCATGTTTCAAAAAGCACAGGTTGAGAACCAAGGGATTTTATTTGCGAGCTCCATACTGATATAGCTTTTCTGGTTATATGGACGCTACCATCACTTGATGCCCACATACTTGTTGGTTGGATTACTACATAATCCCATTTCTTCGAAGTTAGTATATCCCTAGTTCCTGGCATGTTCCATAATTGGGATAAAGATGTATTATTGGCCGCATGTACTTCAACTTCTACTTTAAAGTGAGATGTTGGGTCACTTTCCGCAAATGTTTTTAGCATATATGGCATATAGTTGCTGATCGTGTATTCATTTCCTATAAACAAAATATTAAGTACAGGGCGTCCTTGGGTCATATCTTTTGGTTTTTCTTTATCCTTTTGGCATGCGCCTAGCAGAATTGTTGCAATTACCATAAATAACATGGTTATAAAAATGTTTAGTTTGTAATGCAGAAGTTTATTTTTCATAGTCTTTATCAATATCATTTTATTTGAAAATTTAAAGCGTAATCCTATGGCTAAAATGGATTATAGAATTTATTTTTATCTATTGTAAAACTGTAAATCCGTGCATAGAGTTATGACATGAAAAAAGAAAACGTGGATAAAAGCAAGAAAAAATATTTTGGTACTGATGGAATCAGAGGGAAGGCTAATGCCTATCCTATGACACCTGATATGGCAATGAAGGTTGCTATGGCAACGGCTAGTGTTTTACGCAATGCACGTGGTGGTAAACATATGAACAGGGTAGTAATTGGCAAAGATACTCGTTTATCTGGATATATGTTAGAGCAGGCAATGAGTTCGGGATTTATTGCTATGGGTATGGATGTCATTTTGATAGGTCCTATTCCTACTCCAGGAATTGCTAAGCTTACGCGCTCTTTACGTGCAGATGTTGGAGTTATGATTTCTGCATCTCATAATCTTTATCAAGATAATGGAATTAAATTATTTGGTTCTGATGGTTATAAGTTAGATGATGCTATTGAAAGAGCCATTGAGGAAAAAATAGACAGTGATATATCAGGTGAATTGGTTGTTCCTGAAAATCTTGGTAAAGCGAATCGTCTTGATGATGCTTTAGGTCGATATATCGAATCACTAAAGCGCTCTATTCCACAGCGTGGTTCGTTGGAGGGTCTTAAAGTAGTCGTGGATTGCGCACATGGGGCGGCATATAAGGTTGCCCCCCAAGTATTGTGGGAGATGGAAGTTGATGTGATTGCCATAGGTAATGCTCCTGATGGGCGTAATATAAATGATGGATATGGTGCGACTGCAACAGGAAGGCTGCAAGAAGCTGTGGTTGATAATAAAGCAGATGTTGGAATTGCTCTCGATGGTGATGCAGATCGCCTGATAATGGTAAATGAAAGAGGTGATAAGATTGATGGCGATCAGCTAATGGGCGCGCTTGCTCTATGGTTTAAGGATCAAGAAATACTTGAAGGCAGTGGTCTTGTTGCAACTGTAATGTCAAATCTAGGCTTAGAGCGATTAATGGTTGATAATGGTCTTACTTTGGCGCGCACTAATGTTGGCGATCGCCATGTGGTAGAGCATATGCGAAAATATGGATTTAATCTAGGAGGAGAGCAATCAGGGCATTTAGTGCTTAGCGATTTTGCTCCAACTGGTGATGGGTTGTTGGCGGCATTACAGATTTTAAATATTATAAAGAATAAAGAAAAGCCTGCTAGTGAAGTTTTGAATGTATTTTCACCTGTTCCACAAATCCTTAAAAATATTAGATATTTAGGCGATAATCCTATTGATAGCGATACGGTTCGAAATGAAATAGAAGGTGCAAGAAAAAGGCTAGATGGTGTAGGGCGTGTTCTGGTTCGTAAATCTGGAACAGAGCCTTTAATTCGTGTAATGGCCGAAGGTGATAATCCTGATATGGTGGGGGCAGTTGTAGATGATTTATGTGAAGTTATTGAAAAAGCATCTTGCGTGGGCTAGTGTCCTTTTCAGTTCTAATAATATTAAATTTGTTGAATTAAAAGAGTTTAATGCTAATGGACAAAGCAGATTATAGTTTGGCTCTTTTGCCAAATGGATTTGTTGATATATTGCCCCCTCATGCTGGAAGGGAAGCTGAATCCATACGTAAATTGATGGATTGCTTTTGCTCATATGGTTATCAGATTATTAAGCCGCCATTGTTGGAATTTGAGGATAGTCTGCTTGCGCCTGGTCCTGGGGAGCGCCTATCTTCAGAAACTTTCCGCCTAATGGACCCTGTTTCGCACCGTATGTTAGGGATTCGCTCTGATATAACTGCACAAATAGCGCGCATTGTATCATCTCGTCTAAGTGATGAGCCAAGACCTTTGCGCCTTACCTATGCTAATGATGTGTTGCGAATAAAGGGCAGTCAAATGCGAACAGAGCGGCAATTTACTCAAGTTGGATGCGAGCTTGTAGATAACAGCAGTAATAGACATGCCGATATTGAAATATGTATGCTTTCTTTGCTTGGTTTAAAATCTATTGGACTTAAGGATATTACACTGGATTTTACAATACCTGACTTTGTGTCATTGATGATGAATAAAATTGAAGGCAAATATAAGCAAAAAGCGCAAAAGGCGGTTGATCAGCGCGATATTGAGGTTTTACTTTCTATTGATAGTAAGCCGACTAGATTAATTGCTTTGGCTATGAAGGCATCAGGTAATGCTGTTGGTGCGATTTTAGAACTTGAAAAGGTTGATTTTCCTTTGGTTATAAAACAAGAGCTTGATAGCCTTAAGCATTTATGCTTTGACCTTGATAAGGCGTTAAAAGATCTGGGGATTGAGGATATAAATTTGAGTCTTGATTTAGTTGAACAAAACGGATTTGAATACCATAAGGGATATGGCTTTACTCTGTTTTGTGCACAAAATAGCGGTGAGCTTGGGCGTGGCGGTGCATATGATATTTGCTTTGGTAAAGATGATAAAAGGCAAAGGGCAAGGGGCTTTACCCTTTATATGGACAGTATCTCTAAATTCACGAAAAATGCTGATGATCAAAAATACCTGCTTGTGCATGTTGATACTCCGTGGCATGTTCTTGTTGATTTGCAAAAACAAGGTTGGGTTACGCTGCGAGCAGTTGAAGATAGTCAAATTGTAAAGGGAGCTACCCATATATATAAAGATGGTGAGATTAAGCAAATATCTTAGATTATTATTTAAGCGAGGGTTATTGTTATGAGCAATGTCGTAGTTATTGGATCACAATGGGGCGATGAAGGTAAGGGAAAAATAGTTGATTGGCTGTCATCGCGCGCTGATGTCGTTGTGCGTTTCCAAGGTGGGCATAATGCGGGGCATACCTTGGTGATTGATGGTACTGAATATAAGCTTAATTTGTTGCCTTCGGGGATAGTGCGCGAGGGTAAGGTTTCTATGATTGGTAATGGCGTGGTTATAAGCCCGTGGGCATTAATTAAAGAAATTACCATGATTAAGGAAAAGGGGGTAAAGGTTACTCCTGAAAATTTTATTATTTCTGAAAATGCTCATTTAATTTTACCTGTTCATCAGGCGTTGGATCAGGCATTGGAAATGACAAGGGGTGATGCGAAACTTGGGACAACTAAGCGCGGGATTGGTCCTGCTTATGAGGATAAAATATCACGTCGGGGCATTAGAGTTTGTGATTTGCGTCATCCTGAATTGCTTAAGGATAAGATTACAAAGATGATGTTCCATCATAATATTTTGCTCAAAGGTATGGGGGCAGATGCTATGGATGCTAGCGAAACCTATGAAAAATTGATGGAGATATCAGAAGATATTCTAAGATATGCGGGTATTGTCTGGCGTGAGCTTGATTATGCGCGCAATGGCGGTAAGAAAATTTTGTTTGAGGGGGCGCAAGGAACTATGCTTGATATTGATCATGGTACATATCCTTATGTTACCTCGTCTAATACTGTAGCTGCGCAGGCTTCTATTGGCTCTGGAGTGGGGCCTGATACCCTTAAATATATTCTTGGAATTACTAAAGCATACACTACGCGCGTAGGAACAGGACCTTTCCCAACTGAATTAGACAATGAAATTGGTCAGTTTTTGGGTGAAAAAGGTAAGGAGTTTGGCACTGTTACAGGGCGTAAACGTCGCTGTGGCTGGTTTGATGCTGCGCTTGTGCGTCAATCGGTACGAGTGAACGGTATGCATGGAATTGCCCTGACCAAGCTTGATGTTCTTGATGGTCTAGAGGAAATTAAAATTTGCACAGGATATAGGCTAAATGGCAAGGAAATTAAATATTTCCCAGCATCGCAAGCAGATCAAGAAGCGGTAGAGCCTATTTATGAGACTATGGAAGGGTGGAGCGAAAGCACCTATGGTGCACGTAGTTGGGGTGATTTGCCTGCGGCGGCTGTTAAATATGCCCGTCACATTGAAGAGCTTATAGGAGCACCTGTAAGTATGCTTTCCACTAGTCCAGAGCGTGATGATACGATATTGATGCGTGACCCCTTTGTAGATTAGGTTAGATTAGATAGTTAAGTAAAAATTTGCATTTTAATTCTAACGGCGGTACGCGTTAGGATAATATACCTATAATTGCCAAAAAAATTTAAATGTTAAGTTATTATTGAGCATAAAACTTACTTGCGGTTATATGCTGTTTTACTTTTTATATAATTAGCTTTAGAATCAACATAATAATGTGACAGGATGTTGCTAATAATCATGTTCGCCGGTAAGTATATTTTGCTGAAATTTGAAACTCTCTTTTTATGCAGCTATGAGAGAGAGGGGGTATGAGTGAGAATATCCAAAAGTCTTCGTTAGATGCTTTGCACGAGGATAGAATTGTATCATTTGGAAAATTTATGTCTATTGATACATCTAGGCGTTTGCCTCAATTTGATAATGGATCGTCTCTTGCTTATCATGCATTTGATAAGCGTGATAAGTTAAAGAAGTTTATTGCCATTGTTTCTGATGCAAGGTTATTGCCTAGGTGGACATTGTGCAGTGCCTATGATGGGCTTGCAAATACTTCACTGCTTCGACTTGTGGGGTCAGGGGTTTTGCATTGGCCCTTAACAGGAAAACAACATTATGTGTTTTTATATCATGGTGGTTTGGGTGAGTGTTTGGTAAATCAGGGGAAAATTAGCAGTATCATATGGCGACATCCAGAGATTGTTAGATATTTTATTGCTCCTTTAGTTAATATATTAAAAGATATGTCGGATAAGAATATCAGTCATGGTTCAATCCGCCCTAGCAATATTTTTTATGCTGGAATCGATAAAAATCAGCCGATTATTTTAGGAGACTGCCTGTCAGCTCAACCTAGCTCAACTCAGCCATCAGTTTTTCTTCCAATTGATAAAGCTATGGCTGATCCATTGGGCAGGGGGCGGGGCTGTATTTTGGATGATATTTATGCATTTGGTGTATCTTTAGCGATGTTTTTACGCCGTAATGATGAGCTAGCAAAACTTAATGATGATGAGATTTTACGTAGAAAGATTGAACATGGTAGCTATATGGCTATAGTTGGGGCAGAGCGGTTTCAAGCAAGTTTTCTTGAGTTATTGCGAGGAGTTTTGCACGATGATGTTAAGGTGCGTTGGAATTTAGATGATATTATGTCATGGCTTGATGGTTCTAGAATGACTCCTCCAGCCCTTTCTCGTAGAAAAAAGGCAAATAGAGCGTTCATATTCCAAGGTAATAAATATCTTTTTCCAGATATTTTAGCCCTTGATTTACAGAAAAACCCATCAGAGACAGCAAAGATAGTTGAGAGTCAGGAATTATCTCAATGGGTCGAGAAATCCTTATCAGATAAGGAAATTGAAGAAAATTATAATAAAGCATTAGAGCGTTGCTCTTCTAGGGGGGCAATTTCTGATAATAAGGATCTTTTAGTATCTCAGCTTAGTATGGCACTTAACCCGGCGCTACCTATTCATTATAAGGGAGTTAATTTTACATATGATGGTTTAGGGGGGCTGCTTGCAGGGGCGGCATATGATGATAAGCCTTTATCATTATATAAAGAGATATTGATGCTGAACTTACCAGATCATTCTGTTAGTCTAAAGCCTGTTTCCCAGAATGAAATATTAACGCAAATAAAGATATTTGATAATTGTAGAGCATTTATCAAACAAAAAGCCCAAGGTCAGGGGATTGAAAAATGTATATATATGCTAAATGCAGATGCACCTTGTTTTAGCCCTAAATTTAAAGGTTATTTTGTTTATAATGATAGATCTGCTCTTATTGCGTTTGAAAATTTAGCAAAAAAGGGTAAAGAAACAGCTATTTTTTTAGATTCACACTGTATAGCATTTTTTGCAGTACATAATTCAAGACTAATAGAGAGCGTAATATATGATATTAACTCATCAGATAAAAGCAAAAAGATTGCAGGTAATTTAAGGTTTATGGCAGCTATGCAAAAGAGAGCAAAAATTTCTTCACTACCTGCTATTGCTAATGTTTTTATTGGATCATTATCCGATGTTTATAAAATCTATAACAATGTAAAATTACGCAAACAAATTGAAGATGGGGTTAAGGCTGAGGCTAAAAAAGGTAATCTTGAAGCTATGTCTGCATATATTGATAACCATGATTTAAGAAGCAAGGATCAAAAGGCATTTGAATTAGCAAAGCGTGAATATGCCTTATTACAAGATGAATATAATGAGTATAACAGGAAACTTGCCAATAAAAAAACTTATGGCGTTGTCAATGGTCATGATGCTGCTTCGGTTGTTTCGTGGATTATAGCAACTATTATGACTATTATGAGTGTTATTGCTTTCTTATCTGGATATAGAATTTTTTAAAGGGTTTTGAGAGGGTATTATCTTAAGGAATATAATAAAGGAATATAAAAAGTGGCAAAAAAAGCCAAAAAATTAAAGGAGAAGTCAAAGAAGGGCAGATCAGAAAAATTGAGTCTTAAGGCTCGCCTACTTATGATTTTTATTATTATGGTTGGATTAGTATTTTTGCCAACGGCTATGTTGTTATTTTTTGGCATGATTCCAAGTATGGTGGCTTTTTTTATTGGTGGAAAAGGGGTTGGTGCGCGCGCTTCTACCATATCGGCAATGAATTTAGCGGGATGTGTGCCTTTTATATTCAAATTATGGTCTATGGGAAATGATTTTGAGACTAGCTTTAATATTATTACTAATATTAATTATATGGCCATTATTTATGTATCTGCATTATTTGGTTATTTGATTGACTGGGTTATGACTGGATTGATGTCATCATTTTTATATCAAAAGGGAATAAATCGTATGAAAGCCATAAAAAAACGCCAAGAGTTACTGATAGAACAATGGGGTAAGGAGGTAGCAGGTGTTGCTAAAAATGATAAGTAACTTACATTTATTTATGACTTTTATTTTATGACTTTGTTGTGGCATCCCTGACATAGGTTACTAAGCTTTGTTACTTGTGCCTTGTTCTTAAAATAAAGCCAAATAACTATAGAGTAAAAGATAGATAATTTTGGATTTTAGGTCATATTA
>JALTAZ010000008.1 GCA_027075555.1 Micavibrio sp. | reverse complement strand
TAATGCTGTTGCTGAAAGTTTTTTTCAATTACTTAAAAGAGAGAAAATACGGCGGAAAATATACCTTACAAGGCAAGATGCAAGGGATGATATTTTTCATTACATCGAATTGTTCTATAATTCAAAAAGAAAGCATGGTAATAACGATTTATTGTCGCCAATCGATTTCGAAAAGCAACAAAAATGGAAAACAGCAAACCGTCTAATTTCCATGGGGCTATTCAGATATTGCTCTTGAACCTCCGCAACAAAAAAACCGCCCCAAAAAAAAGAGCGGTATTTAAAATTCGAATTCATAAATTGGTTTGAAATTACCAAAAAGCAAGCATGAGTTTGAAAGATCTGGCAGCGAACTACTCTCCCACACCTTAAGATGCAGTACCATCGTCGCTAAGAGGTTTCACGGTCCAGTTCGGAATGGAATGGGGTGTTTCACTCTCGCTATAACCACCAGATCATTCAAACTCATACCAAAAAAATTCTGTAGTTTATTCTTAATATCTATTCTAAACCCAAATAACACTAAATGTGCTATTCCGAGCTGCAAAACCTAGAATTCAATGAATCGCAGTGCACTTACCACTGCGCGCTAACACAGGTCTTTTGTAAATACCTATGCATAATTTAAATTCAAGCCAATCGAGCAATTAGTACTGGTTAGCTTCACCTGTTACCAAGCTTCCACATCCAGCCTATCAACGTGGTGGTCTTCCACGGCTCTGATAGGGAGTTCTAGTATTGAAGGAGGCTTCCCGCTTAGATGCTTTCAGCGGTTATCCTGTCCGAACATAGCTACTCTGCGATGCTCCTGGCGGAACAACAGATACACCAGAGGTTCGTTCACCCCGGTCCTCTCGTACTAAGGGCAACTCTTCTCAAAACTCCAACTCTCACGGCAGATAGGGACCGAACTGTCTCACGACGTTCTGAACCCAGCTCACGTACCTCTTTAAATGGCGAACAGCCATACCCTTGGGACCTGCTACAGCCCCAGGATGAGATGAGCCGACATCGAGGTGCCAAACAGCGCCGTCGCTGTGAGCGCTTGGGCGCTATCAGCCTGTTATCCCTAGAGTACCTTTTATCCGTTGAGCGATGGCCCTTCCATGCGGAACCACCGGATCACTATGACCTGCTTTCGCAACTGCTCGACTTGTCAGTCTCGCAGTAAGGCTGGCTTATGCCATTGCACTCGATGGACGATTTCCGACCGTCCTGAGCCAACCATCGCGCGCCTCCGTTACACTTTGGGAGGCGACCGCCCCAGTCAAACTACCCACCACGCAGGGTCCTAGATCCAGATAATGGACCGTAGTTAGACAGTACAAAAGCAAAAGGTGGTATTTCACTGGCGACTCCACCGAAACTAGCGTCCCGGCTTCAAAGTCTCCCACTTATGCTACATATTACAGTCATACTGCCACTGCGAAGCTATAGTAAAGGTTCATAGGGTCTTTCCGTCTAACCGCGAGTACGAGGCATCTTAACCTCGAATTCAATTTCACTGAGTCTGCCCTGGAGACAGTGTGGAAGTCGTTACGCCATTCGTGCAGGTCGGAACTTACCCGACAAGGAATTTCGCTACCTTAGGACCGTTATAGTTACGGCCGCCGTTTACCGGGGCTTCAATTCAGAGCTTGCACTCCTCCTCTTAACCTTCCGGCACCGGGCAGGCGTCAGACCCTATACGTCGTCTTGCGACTTCGCAGAGCCCTGTGTTTTTGATAAACAGTCGCCACCACCTATTTTGTGCCCCCTGAAAAGAGTTGCCTCAATTCAGGGCATCCTTCTCCCGAAGTTACGGATGCAATTTGCCGAGTTCCTTCAGGACAGTTCTCTCAAGCGCCTTGGTATTCTCTACCATCCCACCTGTGTCGGTTTGGGGTACGGTCTAATGTGGAGGCTATTTCCTGGAACCGATTCACTGCCCCTTCCAATCCAATAAGGAGGAACAATTTACTCGATCCGTCACACATCCACTGGCCCACGAATATTAACGTGGTTCCCATCGACTACGCATTTCTGCCTCGCCTTAGGGGCCGGCTCACCCTGTTCAGATTAACTTTAAACAGGAACCCTTGGGATTTCGGCGAGAGTGTTTCTCACACTCTTCTCGTTACTCATGTCAGCATTCTCACTTCTGATACCTCCAGCCATCCTCACAGATAACCTTCACAGGCTTACAGAATGCTCCGCTACCACTCACACATAAAAATGTGCAAATCCAAAGCTTCGGTGGACAATTTAAGACCCGATACATCTTCGCCGCCAGAAGTCTTATTTAGACCAGTGAGCTATTACGCTTTCTTTAAAGGATGGCTGCTTCTAAGCCAACCTCCTGGTTGTCATGGACTTCCGACTTGCTTTTCCACTTAATTGTCACTTGGGGACCTTAGCTGTTGGTCTGGGCTGTTTCCCTTTCCACCATGGACCTTATCACCCATGGTGTGTCTGCCAGATACTACTCATCGGTATTCGGAGTTTGGTTAGGTTTGGTAAGGCTCGCGCCCCCCTAGCCCATCCAGTGCTCTACCCCCGATGGTATTCATCTGACGCTCTACCTAAATAGATTTCGCGGAGAACCAGCTATTACCCGGTTTGATTGGCCTTTCACCCCTAGTCACAGGTCATCACCGCATATTGCAACATACGTGTGTTCGGTCCTCCAGTTAGTGTTACCTAACCTTCAACCTGCCCATAACTAGATCACCGGGTTTCGGGTGTAATCCACCATACTAAACGCCCATTTAAGACTCGCTTTCGCTACGCCTTCACCTAACGGCTTAAGCTCGCATGATAGACTAACTCGCTGACCCATTATACAAAAGGTACGCCGTCACATCTTAAAGATGCTCCGACTGCTTGTAGGCATCCGGTTTCAGGTCTATTTCACTCCCCTTATCGGGGTTCTTTTCACCTTTCCCTCACGGTACTTGTTCACTATCGGTCAATTAGGAGTACTTAGCCTTGGAGGATGGTCCCCCCATGTTCAAACAGAATTTCACGTGTTCCGTCTTACTCAAGGACTATTCCAATTTTTACGCATACAGGACTATCACCTACTTTGGTATGCCTTTCCAGACATTTCTGCTTATTAAAGAATAGCCACTGGGCTAGTCCGCGTTCGCTCGCCACTACTAACGGAGTCTCGGTTGATTTCCTTTCCTCAGGGTACTGAGATGTTTCACTTCCCCTGGTTTGCCTCTTACACCTATGTATTCAGTGCAAGATATCTCTTAAAGAGATGGGTTTCCCCATTCGGAGATCTTCGGGTTTAACGGTTGTTGACACCTAACCGAAGCTTATCGCAGCCTGCCACGTCCTTCATCGCCTCTAATTGCCAAGGCATTCACCAGATGCCCTTCAAAACGCTTGAACTTAAATCACGCGCAGGGATAAATCCACTACCCGATCATTAAACAGTTCCAGGTTACACCTAGAACTTTCTCAGATTTTGTTAGACATTAAGACTAAATTCATATTAATGAATATTCATGTTAATGAATTTAGTTACATTCAGATCACTTCACCTACGGGAAACCCCGCAAACTCCATGACCTAAACCTACAAAATTTATATTTTTGGAGATTTCATAATCTGCTAATAGAACTATTTGATAATACACCACAAAAAAATTGCAGTGCAAAAATCATGCTATTAACACCTTATGATGTCATTTCAAACCTATTTACGATGTCTAAGAACTTTCCTCTGGTAAAACCAGAAATAAAGCGTACATCTATAATCAAATTACGATTTATTTCTAACCTCAATTATTTCCAATCTCAATAAAGACCAGAAGGCAACAAAAACACTGGTGGATCCTAGCGGGATCGAACCGCTGACCTCCTGAATGCAAATCAGGCGCTCTCCCAGCTGAGCTAAGGACCCTAACCAAAAAGTAGATACCTAGTTACCAAATCAATGGAAAATGGTGGGCCCGGCGAGACTTGAACTTGCGACCTCACGCTTATCAAGCGTGCGCTCTAACCAACTGAGCTACGAGCCCACAGCAAAAGCCAAATATTACAGGGCACTTGTTACCTATACAGGAAAGAAGAGATAGGCGGGCGAGCAGTGCAACAGATACACCAAGTAGCATCCTTAGAAAGGAGGTGATCCAGCCGCAGGTTCCCCTACGGCTACCTTGTTACGACTTAGTCCCAGTCGCTGATCCTACCGTGGTCCGCTGCCTCCTAAAAGGTTAGCGCACGGCCGTCGGGTAGAACCAACTCCCATGACTTGACGGGCGGTGTGTACAAGACCCGGGAACGTATTCACCGTGACATGCTGATGCACGATTACTAGCGATTCCAACTTCATGCACTCGAGTTGCAGAGTGCAATCCGAACTGAGAGTATGTTTAGGGATTAGCGCCTCCTCGCGGAGTGGCTGCCCATTGTCATACCCATTGTAGCACGTTTCTAGCCCCACACGTAAGGGCCATGATGACTTGACGTCGTCCCCGCCTTCCTCCGGCTTGTCACCGGCAGTCTCGCATGAGTCCCCAGCATAACCTGATGGTAACATACGATAAGGGTTGCGCTCGTTGCAGGACTTAACCTAACATCTCACGACACGAGCTGACGACAGCCATGCAGCACCTGTCACTTCCCCGGCCGAACCGAAGACAATCATCTCTGAAAGTCCCAAGAAGGATGTCAAGTGTGGGTAAGGTTCTTCGCGTTGCTTCGAATTAAAGAACATGCTCCACCGCTTGTGCGGGTCCCCGTCAATTCCTTTGAGTTTTAGCCTTGCGGCCGTACTCCCCAGGCGGTGTGCTTAATGATTTCTCTGCGTCACTGAAGCCTTAAGACTCCAACAACTAGCACACATCGTTTACGGCGTGGACTACCAGGGTATCTAATCCTGTTTGCTCCCCACGCTTTCGTACATGAGCGTCAATACCGACCCAGTTAGGCGCCTACGCCACTGGTGTTCCTCCTAATATCTGCGAATTTCACCTCTACACTAGGAATTCCCCTAACCTCTATCGGATTCTAGACCTGGAGTTTCAAGAGCAGTTCCAGAGTTGAGCTCTGGGATTTCACTCCTGACTTTCAAGTCCGCCTGCGCACGCTTTAAGCCCAGTGATTCCGAACAACGCTTGCTCCATTCGTATTACCGCGGCTGCTGGCACGAATTTAGCCGGAGCTTCTTCTATAGCTACCGTCATTATCTTCACTATTGAAAGAGCTTTACAACCCTAAGGCCTTCTTCACTCACGCGGCATGGCTGCATCAGAGTTTCCTCCATTGTGCAATATTCCTCACTGCTGCCTCCCGTAGGAGTCTGGACCGTGTCTCAGTTCCAGTGTGGGGGATCATCCTCTCAGACCCCCTACTGATCGTAGGCTTGGTAGGCCATTACCCCACCAACTACCTAATCAGACGCGGGCTGATCCCTTGGCGATAAATCTTTGGACCGTAGTCATTATAAGGTATTAGTATCCGTTTCCAGATATTATTCCTTACCAAGGGGTACATTCCCACGTGTTACTCACCCGTGCGCCACTAACTCCGAAGAGTCCGTTCGACTTGCATGTGTTAGGCCTGCCGCCAGCGTTCGTTCTGAGCCAGGATCAAACTCTTAAGTTTGAATCCATCAAATCACTCAAAAAAAATGTTTTGGTATTTGAAGTATATATTCTTCAAAAGACCTGCTTGCGATGTAGCGCCAGCCAAAAGCTGACATTACATTTTACTGTTTGTGACTATATAGTCATAGTCACTGCGTCATAGTTGATACGACAGTACAAACAGGGCTTCTTTACTAATGCACCAAATGCACCTAACCGCTCTATCTTCACCTAAGCAATTAAGAACGGGCACTGCTGCCTGCGTATCTCTTCTTTCCTATTTACGATGTACAAGAACTCTGCACCACCCAAGACAAACATCTACACATCCTGAGCCACAAATCGACCAATTAACCTAACTGATCCATAACCTTTATGATTGGTCAGCCATATAAGCATATACTTATTAAACTGTCAATCAAAAAACCCTGAAGAAAAAGAAAATAAGCTCTATTTTTTCAAGGCCTTAGAAGCTTCAATCCTAAGATTTTTTATAGAAGCGCAGAAACCTCAGTTTCCGCTAAAGATGAAAATCAAACAACCAGATCTCCAACCATTTTTCACTCATCAGCACCTCAGTGCGTTTGAATGTTTGGCGGTTATAACGGCTCTTTTCTCACCTGTCAAATATGTTTTTAGTTTTTTTTAATTTTTTTTTAATTTTTTTATCACATCTGAGGTAAGATACTGAACAATAATGATTTTATTTTATCACCCAGCATAAGAAATATTGTGTGTTAAAATATACCAAACCAAGTAAATTTAAATCCACTTGGCCTATGGCAAAATAATAACACCACTTATATATAATATATATAGTAACTTGGCTTTATTTTAAGATAAGGCGCAAGTGACGAAGTCATAAAATAAATGCAAGTTACTGTATAATACAGTGTATGTTTATGTTAAGGCTACGCACCGATTTACACTCACCACTCTTGCCAACTTTTATTATTCGCGTTACAACTTCTATCCTTCTATGGGCAAGCTCCATATGGAATAAGACTTGTTAATATTTAGGTAAGAAGGAATATAAGAGATCTCTATCACACTAATATTACTAAAAATAATTGGCGCCGTGTCGTTGCTGTTATGGGGAACGCGTATGATAAAAAACGGTTTCACCCGCGCTTATGCCACATCTTTGCAAAAAACTATTGCTGTTAATACAAATAACAGAATAAAAGCATTTATATCTGGAGTTGGAGTTACTACTGTATTACAAAGCTCTACTGCCACTACTATGATCTGCGCATCATTTGCATCTAAAAATATAATTGGAACAACTGCCGCCCTTGCGGTAGTAATAGGCGCCGATCTAGGAACGACATTAGTTGCTCAAATCCTTACATTTGATCTTTCGTGGCTGATGCCGTTATTGCTTTTTATTGGTGTTACCATGCACCATAAATATGAAAATAAAGGGCGCAAGAAACATATTGCCCGTGCATTTATTGGTCTTGGTTTAGTTCTGCTTTCACTTACTATTATAAAAGAGAGCGCCACACCGTTAGGTCAATCTGAAATCCTGCCTGTTATACTTCATCCATTAGAAAAAGAACCTATATTAGCGCTAATATTTGCAGCCGGACTAACGTGGCTTTTACACTCATCTTTAGCCTCAGTCCTTATTATCGCCTCATTTACATCAAGTGGATTGATAACATTAAAACTTGGGCTGTTACTTGTGCTTGGTGCAAATTTAGGAGCAGCAATAATACCTTTTGTAATGACCTACACCATGGATATAAGAGCTAGATGGATAACCATTGGCAATATGATAATGCGAGTCAGCAGTGTATTGCTAATACTACCATTTATTAGTTTTTTCATGGCACTATTTAACAATTTAGAATTTGCTGCGGCGCGAGAGATTATACATTTTCATACATTATTCAATGTTATATTGGCGATATTATTCCTGCCATTTGTAAATAAAATATCTGCAATTTGCGAAAAAATATTACCATATAAGGAAGATGAAAATAATAAAGAAATAAAACCGCTATACCTTGATGAAACCGCGCTAGAAACTCCTACTATTGCACTAGCTAGCGCCGCACGTGAAACCTTGCGCGTTGCAAATATAGTTGAAACAATGCTTGTTGACACCATGACAGCACTTAAAGATGAAAACCTTGAAATACTGCAAAAAGTAAAGTCAACAGATGATAGTGTTGATACATTACATACAAAAATAAAGCTTTACCTTACCAAAGTCAGTGAAGAAGCTCTTGATCCAAAAGAATCGGATAGATTCGTTCAAATATTAACCTTTTCCACCAATCTAGAACATATTGGCGATATCATTGATAAAAGTCTAAGCGAACTCGTACAAACAAAAGTCAAAAAACAAAGGAGATTTTCTAAAGAGGGTTTTAAAGAAATACAAAATTTTCATAATATAATTTTGAACAATTTTAAAATTGCACAAGCGATATTTATGTCCGAAGACCCGAAACTTGCCCGTCAATTAGTCGAAGGAAAAGATAATGTTAGAAAAGCCGCACAACAAAGCACCGAAAGACATTTCCAGCGTCTAAGGGAAGGAATACAAGAAACTCATCTTACCAGCTCTCTTCACACTGATATTATTCGCGACTATAAACGTATCAACAGCTATATTACATCAGTAGCATATTCCATCTTGGATAATGCAGAGTTACATAAAGAAGAGCGCAAAGAAAACCTTAAAGATGAATAATCTCTTATTATCTAAAATCTACAGGAATTAACAAATACTGGTATATCATATGAAATTTGGCAAATATTAGGTGATTTAGCACTAACATTGAAGTTTGAAAATATAAATATAAAATAAATATGAGCTTAGTAAAAAAACATTTTCCAGTTTTTACAATTATCACAATCACCTTGAATAATTATTCAGGATTACAAAAAACGTGGGGCTCTATAAAAACTCAAGATTTTAAAAATTTTGAATGGATTGTAATTGATGGCGGATCAACCGATAGAACAATAGATTTTCTAAGAAAACTACGTAGCAAAACCCGCACGCACATTAACCCATTTAGGTTTATCAGCGAAACTAATGAAGGTGTCTACGATGCCATGAATACAGGTATAAAACAAGCAAAGGGGCGATATATATTATTCCTAAATGCAGGAAATCAACTAGCTTCAAGTAATATTCTATCTGTTATAGCCCCTTTTGCTAATAAAAAACCAGCCCTTATATATGGCGATTGCCTAGAACCACCAACAAGAAAAGGGCAAGATTATATATATAAAAAAGCAAGTCGCTATAAAGATATAAAATGGGGAATGATTACGCACCACCAAGCAATGCTTTATAACAGGCTAATAATACGTGATTACAAACTTCATTACAGCTTGCTATATGAAATTGCCTTAGATTATGATTTTACATTGCGATTTTTACAAAAAAGTAAGAAAATTCTCTATATACCAAAACCAATTTGTACATTTGAACAAGGCTATATTTCAAAACAAAAAGCTACAAAAGAAATATATGAGCAATATTTGATCCGCGAAAATCTAGAAATTGTTTCTCAAGCACAAAATTTATGGATTGGTTTAATACAAATTCTTTCATGGAAGCTAAAAACCATATCTCCAGCCCTTTATAGAATTTTAAAATCCCTTTTTTTGGTCTTTAAAGACCTTAAAATTATAAAAAAACTCTAAAGTGGCTGACCCTTTACTAATAATAATTCAAGCATCAAGATCATTTTTAACTACGTCCCATGCCTTTTCCATCCATGCATCAATAGATCCTTGAGGAGTAAAAACTCCGCGAGCATTAACCGCGCCACGATGTGCTTCAAACCAAGCTTTACCATTTTCACGATATTTAGTAATCGCAGAAACTAAAGCATCAACATCCCCTTGAGCGACAACTGTTCCTGCCTCAAAATCATGGATAACCTTGGCGGTTTCGGATTGTTCTGGTCCAATTAATATAGATGGGCGAGCAACTGCCAATGCCGCATATAGCTTACTTGGCACAACAAAGCCCGCAGCATCTTCTTTCATTGAAATCAAATGCACATCACCGCTTTCAAGAACTTCTCGCAATTGTGAGATTGGCTGATACGGTAAAAGGCGAATATTATCTAACCCGCGCCGCGTACGCTCTTCTACTATGAAATCAAAACGCGCTCCATCACCAACAAATACAAACTCAACATCGCTACCTTGCTCTTCAAGTTTCTGCGCTGCGTCCAATATTGTATCAATCGGGTGAACTAAACCAATATTACCGGCATAAAGTATTCTAAAACGCTGATTTGTTTTTAATTGCTTTTCAAATGGTCGAAGCCCGCCAAATTCTTGTGGTTCATAAAGCATATCTTGCTCATCAATCATTTCAGGATCGCTAAGCTCCATGTCAGGCCAATTAGGAACCATGGCAATTTTACATGTATCAAGACCATCACCAGTGAGATATTTTGCCATGCACCTGCCACTAACAATCACTTTGTCGCAAGCATTCATGGATTTACGTCGTAATCTCATAAAAAATCGCATGAAAAAATCTGGAAGTTTTATGCCTAAAACTGGTGTAACTTCAGGATATAAATCATGACACCAATTTATATGACGACTACCTTTGATCTTCGCAATTATACAACCTGCATAAACAAGCAACGGCGGATCACTCATAGTTACCAATATATGGCGGCGTTTCAAACGTAAAGCCAAAGCTAGCATTTTAAACCAGACCCATATATAAGCAACCAAAGAGCTTGGATTTTCTGCTCCTTTCACATGGATAATACGTATTCCATCCTCTCTGATTTCACCCGCATCAGGAGCAGAGGAAATGACTGTAACGTGCCACCCCTCATGAGCAAATGAGCACGCCAAATCCTTTAAAACACGACCAGTTGCCCCGCGCACAGGTGGATACACTCGATTCATAAACAAAATAGTTGGTCTACGCATATATTGGATCTTTTAACCTAGGGTTTGCTGAAACTGATTCGGACTTTATGGATTATATCAAATAGCCAAAAATCATCAAAATTGTTAAACTAAAACCAATTAATTTAAAGCTTGTATAAAGGGTTAAATACATATTTATAAAGAATGTCAGAACAAATCTCAACTAATACATATAAGAAATATCTGATCCACTATTTTATCTATCCACCCATCAATATTTTACGCCACATATTAATCGCAACCAGTATCATGAATATGGCGAAAACCAATTTCATGCGCCCAACACTAATTTTATGAGCAATTCTAGCACCAAACGGAGCCGCCATAACACTTATCGGAGCTATACATACCAAAGCTAGTAAATTAACATAGCCCAGAGAATATGGTGGCAAATCTTTGATCCCCCAACCAATTATAATAAAGCCTATTGTCGCAAATGTTGCTATTACCACGCCAATAGCAGACGCACTGCCTATTGCTTTTCGCATCGGCACACCATTCATAGTCATATACGGAACACTAAGAGTTGCACCACCAATTCCAATTAAAGTTGAAATAGAGCCAATAATAGTGCCAGCAATAAAAGCCCCAATATTGTTTATAGAATAACCTTCTTTATGCTGAAAAAGTGACCTTCCTGTGATCATAATCAATGCAAGCAAGCATATGATAGTGGCAAAAATAATTTGCATAGATTTACCACTAAGCCCTTTGGCTGTGAATGTTGCTATAATAACGCCAATAACCACTCCAAAACCGATCAATTTTACCAAGTTAAAATCCACGCTTCCCCTTTTATAATGAGAAAAAGCCGATGATATACCCGTAGGCACAATAATTGCCAGTGAAGTACCAACGGATAAATGCATAAGATATGCTTGATTAAGTCCCATTTCGTCTTGCATAGAGCTAAAAACAAAATACAACCCCGGAACAAGTATTACCCCCCCTCCTATACCTAAAAGCCCCGCAAGTATCCCTGCAAAAGCCCCCAATAACAGTAAAAAGAAAAGAAAGAAGATCATTCTTTTATGATAGTTATTATAATGAGCAAAAGAAACTCTAATAAGTCAATATTTAACGATATATATACAACATAAGCTGTAAACCCATCCAAACTTAGATAAAACACATATCTATTATTGCTCGCAAGCTTATGCCTTATTATATTCACTAATAATTTTCAAAAAGGAATTTTTACGCCATGAGTAATAATAATAATGATGATGATGATGATAAAATCATTAAATTTCCAGTTGGTAGGGAAAGAGAACAATTTATAAAACGCAAGAACCGCGAAGAAAAATCAATATTGAAAGAAACTGAAAAACAGCACAAAGAACGTAAAAAATTAGAAGAAGAATATCGCCAGCAATATAAAAAAGAGCAAGCAGCAAGGGCAAGATTGCAAGGTAAAATGGCTCTCAACCACACCACGGGGAAACAATCTTTTATAAATTGGGATAAAATTCCGCTCTTTACCCGCTCTATCATTGCCATATTTATATTAATTCAAACTACCATGTCATTTTTAATTGACGATGCAATGCGCCTTTATATCATATCTCATTATGGCTTTGTTCCTGCATATTACTCTGGCACAATTTCATGGAGTTGGAGCGCAATAATAGCGCCATTTACAACAATGATTATTCACGGTGGCTGGATACATGTTCTTGTAAACAGCATTATGATGGTTGCTATGGGGGTACTTTTTGAACGTCAGTTTGGGGCAAAGCGTACGCTTATTTTCTTTCTGCTTTGTGGTATGGCTGGGAATTTGATTTATTTTATACTTAACCCTGGCCTAACTACCCCTGTAATTGGCGCTTCGGGCGCGATAAGCGGGCTATTTGGCGCAGCGGTTATGATGATGAACTCAGGCACTATGGCTACTAGGTATGGAGCACCAAATAAAGGGGCATTGCATTTTATATTGCTATGGATTTCAATCATTGTTGTTTTCGGAATGTTAAGCGCGGATACAGCGTGGCAATCTCACCTTGGTGGTTTCCTTGGCGGCGTCGGACTGTTTCAACTCTGGCGCACTGGCAAGATTAGGTTTTAAAATTACTTTTTCAGATTTATCTATCCTAGCTCAGATTTATCTACCCTAACATTGTTCACAAATTATTATTACCCTCCTCTCGAATTCCTCTTGAATTATAGTTATTTGACTTTATTTAAAGCAAGTGACAACGCATAGTCCTACGTCAAGAACGCAGCAACAAAATCATAAAATAATGCAAGTTACTATACAAGTTACCATATATTCCCCATCCCCCCCCTTTACCTAACCACTTCCAATAAAGGGGCGGTCATTTGGTGGGGTGCGCCAAGCAATGAGGAATGAACTGTGCGACCTTGCGGAAAATCCCAAATGATTGTATTAAACAACCCCTGATCGGAAATTGGCATCCATTCATCATAAATACGCCCAGTTTCAGAGCATATCCATACCCTCTCTCGCGGGGCATCTGCGGCCTTTTCCAGCCATTCACGAACCTTGTCATCATCATGAGTCGCGCGCTCTTCTAACCTTGCCCATAATTTATAAAGTGACACATTAGGTCTTATGCTCTCAGCCTTTTCAAGATGTTTGCGCGCCTCCCCCCAAAGCCCTTCTTGTATCATCACATTTGCCAAAGCCTGCAAACCTTCAACACTTTCAGGGTTAAGAGCCAGCAATTTTTCAAACCAGCGCACCCGTGCCATAGGATCATTATCTCTTGGCGCTTGATAAGCATCGCCCCATAACGCAACTAATCCGGGATGAGGGCTGCGTTTCCATGCTTTTTCAATCAAGGAGATCGCCGCCTTATGCTTGCCGCGCTCTATATACATGCGCCCTAAACGCAAAGCTGTAGGAAGGAAATTATTATCAAATTTATACGCCTTATTAAGCGCACGGAAGAATAGCTCTTCTTGCCCTGATTGTTTAAGCTCCTCAGCCTCAGCAAGCAGCATGGCAACGCGATCGCTTTGCGCCTTATTAACGGCAATTGCCCCAACCTTTTCCGCACGATATAAGATTTTGCGCGCACTATCCCAATTACGAGCCCTAATCTCTAAACCATATACAATGCATAAAATCCAACCTTGCTTTGGATAATCTTCTAATGCCCTGTGCCCTAGTTCTAATGCTGATTTATAATCACCATGATCAAGCGCCGTTTGTAGCAATCCTCGCACCCCCATAAAAGAAGCATCTTCGTTATCCATAAGCGACATAAATGCTTTTGAAGCCTTAATTTCATCGCCTTTAAGTCGCGCAGCCTGTGCCTCTAGCAGCAATGGCAACGGACTATCATTGCTCAAAAACTCTTTTGCACGATGAGCCTGATATGCAGCGCCCTTAGCATCACCCGCAGCAACCGCACTCAAGCCAATAGAAATAGCCCTAAGCCCCTTATCCTTATTAGTTATATCACGATAGCGAGATAAATTTCTAGGTAAATCCATCATACCCTTAACAATCGAAAAGATAACAATGCCAGAAACTACAAGCACCATCAAAGCAAATAAGAAAAAGCCAATATGGAACGTAACGTCATAATCCAGCCACTGAATTTTAATACTGCCAGGGTGCTCGGCAACCCAAACAACAATGCCAACAACAATGCTTATCTTAGCCAAAGTCCAAAGCGCGCGGATCATATTTCTTCCTTATCCTTAATGAATATTATTACTAAATTATCGCTACTCAAGAAACACTAACGCGCTGGCTTCAAAGATTTTTCCCCTCCTAAAAGCCCTGTACCAAAATTTGCAGCCATAGCATCTTCGATCAAAGAATCTAGTTTACGAGAGCTAATCATTTTCTCCGCTTCTTTTATCCAAGGACGCAATGGCTCAAGCTCTCTTGCGCCCAGTTTTGATCTTAGCAAATTAACTGCATCGGGCCATTTATCTTTTTCAATCAACTTTTCTGCCTTATTTAATGTGGCCTGCGTTGGCGTACCCGTTACTAACTCACCATCTTTTTCAACTTTAAGAATTTCATTAAACTTAGCCGATATTTTATCACCAAATGAAACATCTTCGCCACGCAATGATGCTATTACAGATTCACCAGCCACACTTTGAAATTCTTTTCTTAAACCAGTAGCAGTTAAAACCCCATCTTTAGAATAAGGCGCAAGCTTATCTATTGCCGCGCGCAATTCAACATCATCTTCACTAATCATGTTTTTAAGCAATTCGAGATCACTATAAAATTGCTCATCTCCCCTATTAAGAGCAGACCTTACTTGCGTCATAGCAAGCAACATTGCCGCAGCCTTAAGCTCATTTTTTGGTACATTAGAAAGGCTTTGTTGTAAAGAACTATTCTTTGCCCTAGCCATATCAATCATCGCATTTAATTGAGACTCATCTTTATTTTTAGAATCTGCAAATATAGGAATAAGCGCACTAACCGAGCTATCTAGTGTTTTTTCACCTATAACGCTATTACGCATTTCATCAAAACGCCCTTTTAGTGCAAAGATGCCGCTTTCACTTGTAATTTCAGAAACATAAGTTTGCAATTGCTCTACACGTTTATTCAAACCTGCTTCATTTGTTAAATCACTGGATATCTCCTTAACAGATTCTACGGTTTTACCAATAGCATGCGCAGCCTGAGAAGCCTGTCCTTTTAGCTCCACCAGTTTTTCATTCCAATCCTCAGGTACAAGCCCTTTAAATGTAGTTTGCTCCTCTTTCATAGCAGCAAGCTCAGCTTCTAGCTCTAAAATACGCGACTGGCTTTCTTCAATTTTTTGATTTTTGGGCTTTAAAATACCTATCGTAGCGGCAGATACCAACAATACAAAACCACCTACTATTATTATACTTCTGTTAACCATGCGCTTTTGAAGCGTAACTTCTACTTCTGTGTAATCATTACTTACACATTTTTTATCTACAGGGTTTTCCTTAATTGTCTTAGATGCAAATTCGTCAATATTTACAACAGAAGACATTTCTTTATTTTCTTTATTTTCTTTATTTTCTTTATTTTCTTTATTTTCTTTATTTTCCTCCATTTCGGCCTTTTCTTGAATCTGCTTATCATCAGATGATTTTTTCTCGGCTTTTTCTTCAGTTATTTCAACCACAGATTTATCATTATAATTATCATTATTCTTAGGGTCAGATACTTTATCTTTAACATCTGGCGAATCTTTAGTATCTGGCTTTGCCACTCCATCTAATAGAGCAGATAAATCTATTCCATGTTCATTAGCAGATCTTATAACCAACTCCCGACGAGTAGCAGGTATAACACCACGTTTTTTCCAACCTTGAATGGTGGTAACGGCAACATTTATCTTTGAAGACATAGGACGTATTCCACCAAATTTTTCAATTATTTGTGGCGCATTTTTAATAGGTTGATCTTTTGAATTACTCATATTGGATATCCCTTTAATTCTGGTGCATATTCATTAATAACACATACTCAAAAGGTTAGACAAATATCTAATATCATCTATACGTACATAAAATGTTTTATCTGTTAATACTATAACTATCAACAGCGTCCAACATACCTTCTACATCGGGGCTAACTGATATAAAAGAACGCCCTTTTTTCAAATTTATATCCACGCACTTTAGCACGCTATCAGATATGCACAACACATGAATCTTGTTCAAATCCACAGAATTTTTTCTATTTAAAATGGATAGTAACCTAACAAAATTCTCTGCCGTACGTCTTGAAAAAAAAGCAATCAGGCAATCACCATCCTTATTGTCTGACATATATTTTAAAAAATCATTAGAAAATCTATCAACTTTTTTTGCCTCATAGCATACCACTTCAGTAACTGTAAAATCGCTATTTTTGGCTAAATCAAAAAAAATATCCTTACCACGTAAATACAAAAAATTCTTAACACGGCGCTTATTAATTATATCTAAAAGCTCTGCTGATGTTTTTGCTATTATATCTATATGCTGAACACCTATATTTTTCAATTTCTGTGCGGTTTTTTTTCCTACGCAACAAAAAGGAATATTTTTTAAATCAGGATTCTTTTTAATAATATGAATTGCATTAGCACTTGTAACAATTACACCATCATATTTTAGCACCCCCCCTATATCCACATCAATATGGATAATTTCAAGCATAGGCTCAAAAATTATATCCGTAGCTTTTATATTATCTATTTTAGACATAATCAACTGTGCAAATTCCTTGCCTTGATCAATAGGTCTAGTAATTATTATTTTTTTACGTTTACGGCTCATTTATTGGTCTTTATTGGATATAATATTTGTTGGAACCATTTGTCTCAAGCGGCTTCCCACCCGAGACCCTAAAGCTATTGCTTCATCAACAATACTAACTTTTGCTCTACCTTCATGATACCATTTATCCTTACCATCGGAAGATATAACACAAGCACGGATATGAATATCACCGCTATCTAGCTGCGCTAATACACCTACTGGGGTATGGCAGGAACCATTTAACTCTCTAAGGACTGCACGCTCACATTCAACACATAGCACTGTATCTAAACAAGATAATTGGTCAATAAAGGATAATTTCTTGCTGTCATCTTTACGAATTTCAATACCCACAGCACCTTGAGCAACTGAAGGCAACATATCATCAATATCAACTATAGAGCTCACCTCCTCCATCAGCCCCAAACGAAATAATCCAGCAATTGCTAGGAATGTTGCATCAACCTGACCTTTGCGAAGTTTGGATATACGGGTTTCAACATTACCTCTAAAAGGAACAACTTTAAGATCAGGACGCTTATTAAGTAAAAAAGCCTGCCTACGAACACTAGAAGTACCCACCGTACAACCATCTGGTAAATCATCTATGTTTTGGGCATTATTGGATAAAAACCCGTCTCTAAAATCTGCACGTGGCAACATAAATGGAATAACTAAACCTTCTGGCAATATTGTTTCCATATCCTTCATAGAATGTACAGCAATGTCAATTTTACCATCTAAAAGAGCCTCCTCAATCTCTTTCGCAAATTGAGCCTTACCACCTTGTAAAGCATCAAGGCGCTTCTCTCCATCGCTAGGGCACCAATCCCCAGAAGTCTTTATAATTCTTATAGTTACATCAATGTTTTGCCCAATGCTGGCTATTTCATATTTTACCTTATTAGCCTGCCAAAGCGCCAACGGCGAACCGCGTGTTCCTATAACTATTTTCTCGGGGTAATTATATTGAGGTTTGACACTCATCTCTATCGCCTTTATCTGTTTATCTATGATCGTTTTAGGAATTGAAACAAGCTGTGATGAAACAGCCGCTGCAATAGTCACCGACAATAGAGAAATACGCTCTAATGTTGTGCTGAGTCAACTAGAAGAACACGCTGTTTATGGTGGTGTTGTTCCTGAAATAGCTGCGCGCGCGCATATTGATCACATTGATAAAGTTATAAAGGCGGCTATAGATGATGCTAGAATTAGTTTTGATGATCTAAACGGCGTAGCGGCCACCTGTGGTCCTGGTTTAATTGGCGGGGTAATGATTGGCATGATGAGCGCAAAGGCCATATCTAGTGTTCTTAATATCCCCTTTATAGGCGTGAACCACCTAGAAGGGCACCTGCTGACCGCTCGCCTTACCGATAACATAACATTCCCCTATCTAGTTTTGCTGATCTCAGGCGGGCATACTCAAATATTAGTGGCAGAAAGCCTTGGCAAATATAAAAGGCTTGGAACTACTCTTGATGATGCCGCAGGCGAATGTTTTGATAAAAGCGCTAAAATGATGGGGCTTCCCTATCCAGGAGGACCTAATATTGAGAAAATAGCCAAAGAATGCAATAAACCTGACCATGCCATAAAACGATTTCCATTGCCTAGCCCGATGAAAGGAAGAAAAAACTGTAATTTTTCTTTTTCAGGATTAAAAACTGCTGTGCGTATTCATGTTGATAAACTGCCAGATGGCGACCTTAATAGAAATGATATAGCCGATCTTTCTTATGCTTTTCAACTTAAAACGGCTGAAATTTTAGCTGATAGATGCAAAAACGCTATCAAGCTATTCCTAGACAACTATGGCAACCATACAAATTCTCCAACCTTAGTTATTTGCGGCGGGGTATCAGCCAATAAAACAATTTTCAAAAAACTGGAAGATCTAGCATTGAACAATAAAATGCAGATATGTGCTCCACCTCTATACTTATCAGGAGATAACGGCGCAATGATAGCATGGGCAGGAATTGAGCGCCTGAAATCTGGGCAAAAAGATTCTATGGACTTTAAAGCAAGGCCAAGATGGTCTTTAGACCCTAAAGCACCCTCAAAGCCGATGCAAACATAAAATCATAATAATTCAAGGAGTTAAAAAGATATGCATAATCCCCCCCCCTCAAAAAAAATAAGTGTTATTGGCGCAGGATCATGGGGCAGTGCCCTTGCTCAGTCAATGGCATTTAATGGGCATAACATAACTTTATGGGCTAGACGGCCGGAATTGGCCAAGCAAATTAATAAAACCCATTATAATCATCAATACCTGAAGGATATAGAGTTAAACCATAACATAACAGCAACCAGCGATATAAAAGCCGCTATGGATAGCCATATTTTGCTTATGGTAACGCCTGCACAATCACTCAGGTTTATTCTTGCGGATATGAAAAGCTATATACTCCCCGAACATGTGCTTATTCTTTGCTCTAAGGGTATTGAAGCTCAAAGCTGTATGCTTATGAGTGATATATCAAGATCAATAATGCCAAAAACCCCTATAGCAGTGCTTACAGGCCCTAATTTTGCCCATGATATAGCACGCCTAAAACCAGCAGCGACAACTCTTGCCTGCGAAGATGAAAGATTGGCCAAAACCCTACAAAATATAGTTGCTACACCTTATTTTCGCCCCTATATCTCAAATGATATTATTGGTGCACAAATTGCCGGATCATTAAAAAATGTAATTGCTATTGCCTGCGGAATTACCAAAGGACTTAATATGGGCGATAGCGCACTTGCCAGCTTGGTAACTAGGGGACTAGCGGAAATATCCCGCCTTGGCACAGCAATGGGAGCAAAACAAGAAACATTCATGGGTATGTGCGGAGTTGGTGATTTAATGCTTACCTGCTCATCTGAACAATCACGAAACTTCTCTTTTGGATATGCTCTAGGGCAAGGACAAAATCTTGAGCAAATAATGAACACCAGACAATCAGTTGTAGAAGGAGTGCATAGCGCACAATCGGCTATAAAGTTAGCTGAAAAATATGGGGTAGAAATGCCAATTTCTATGGCAGTGCATAAATGCCTTAACAAAGGCTTATCACTTGACGAAGTTCTTAAGGAGATATTGAATCGTCCCATAGGGCATGAAATCTAAATCACATAACTGGAAGGCAAAGTAATGAGTGAAATAAATGATGTAATAAAACCATCTGAGGAAATTCTAAAGCGTGCCAATATATCCAAACAAGATTATACGAATATGTATAGGCAATCAATCAATGACCCTAATGGATTTTGGAAAGAACAAGCAAAGCGCATAAGCTGGTTTAAAGAACCAAATATAATAAAAAATACAAGTTTCAAATCCCCTGTTTCAATCAAATGGTATGAAGATGGAATACTTAATGCTTGCTATAATTGTGTTGATCGTCACTTGCCTGATAAGATCAATTCAACCGCCATTATATTTGAAGGCAACAACCCCGAAGAATCACGGAAAATCAGTTACGGAGAGCTAAAAGAAGAGGTCTGCAAAATTGCCAATGCCCTTAAAGAGCGCGGGGTAAAAAAAGGCGATAGAGTTACGATCTATATGCCTATGGTAGTTGAGGCAATTTATGCTATGCTTGCTTGCGCGCGTATTGGCGCAGTACATTCAGTTGTCTTTGGTGGCTTCTCACCTGAAAGCCTGAAAAAGCGCATTTTGGATTGTAGATCTAATATAGTAATTACCGCCGATGGCGCATATCGCGGTGATAAGATAATCCCACTTAAAGCCAACACCGACGAAGCTGTTAAGTCTTGCCTAAATATTCATACAATTTTAGTTCTAAAACGCACAGGAATTGATATTAAGTGGAATGAAAAGCATGATGTTTGGTGGCATGATATTGTTGAACAACAAGATAGCGAATGCCCTTGTGAGGAAATGAGCGCTATAGACCCGCTATTTATTTTATATACTTCTGGATCTACAGGAGCGCCTAAAGGAGTTTTGCACACTACGGGTGGCTATATGGTTTACACAAACCTTACCTTTAGCACGGTATTTGATTACCATGCTGGTGAACTCTATTGGTGTAGCGCCGATATTGGCTGGATTACAGGTCATTCTTATATCATATATGGACCATTATCTAATGGCGCAATATCTTTGGTCTTTGAGGGAGTGCCCAACTATCCTGATGCTTCAAGGTTTTGGCAAGTAATAGATAAACACAAAGTAAATATATTCTATACCGCGCCAACAGCTATTCGCTCATTATTGGCCGCTGGAGATGGTATGGTTAAACGCACAAACCGTAAATCCCTTAGAGTTCTAGGTAGTGTTGGCGAACCTATCAATAAAGAAGCTTGGGAATGGTATTACAATGTGGTTGGCGAGAGGCGATGCCCAATAATTGATACTTGGTGGCAAACTGAAACAGGAGGATTTATGATCACCCCGATGGTAAGTTTTGACCTTAAGGCTGGCTCTGCCACCTTGCCATTTTTCGGAGTGCAGCCAGCATTACTGGATAATAATGGAAAAGAAATAAAAGGTAGTGGCGAAGGCATGCTATGTTTTAAAGATTCATGGCCAGGGCAGATGAGCGGACTTTATAATAACCAAGATCGCTTTGAAAAAACTTACTTTGCCGATTATAAAGGTTATTACTTTAGCGGAGATGGAGCACGCCGCGATGATGATGGCTATTACTGGATTACAGGCAGGGTAGATGATGTGCTTAATGTATCAGGGCACCGCATGGGAACAGCAGAAATTGAAAGCGCAATAAATGAGCATAAAGATATTGCCGAAAGCGCCGTTGTCGGCATTCCCCATGATATTAAGGGGCAAGGTATTTTTGCCTATGTCACCCTTAAAAAAGAGCATCATAGTGATGAAGAAAAAATCAAGAGCGAAATAACACAGATCGTACGAGACATTATAGGGGCAATTGCTAAACCTGATATAATACTTTTCGCCCCTGCCCTACCCAAAACAAGATCTGGCAAAATCATGCGCCGTATATTGCGCAAAATAGCCGCCAATGACTATGATGATCTTGGGGATATATCAACCCTTGCCGATGAAGCAGTGGTCAATGATTTAATAAAGCGCAGGAAATTAGCGTAACTGACAAAAAAACAAGGAGCCTAAAACACATGACTGATAAAACTATAATTGTTGCAAAATCTCCCATAGAAGTGGATTTAGTTGAGGGCAAAGATTACTGGTTTTGCACCTGCGGAAAATCTGATAAGCAGCCCTTTTGTGATGGCTCTCATAAGGGTAGTAAATTTAAATCTCATAAATTTACCGCTCAAAAAACTGGTAAAGCATGGCTTTGTCAGTGTAAACACTCTGATAATATTCCTTTTTGTGATGGCTCACATTCAAAATTATAGAAACTATATTAAAAGCTTATTATTTTACTCAAATTAGCTAAAAAGAAATCATTAGAGAGTTTTAATAAAAAAATCGCCTAAAAAAATAGGCGATAATTTTGTTATGACTAGAATAGTAACCATATACAATATCGGTAAATATACGCTATCCCATGCCAACAGCGGCCTTATAC
>JALTAZ010000007.1 GCA_027075555.1 Micavibrio sp. | reverse complement strand
ATAATAATGGTGTAGATTCCTATACATTCCACTATCCTTTTATCACCCAATATAGCACATTTTATGTGCTTTTTCTAATTAGTTAGCCTAAGTATAAGGCAAGTAAAAGGATATATGCAAGTTTTTTTATGTATATCTGCAATGTAATATGTTAATGGCGGAAATGGCGCATAGCGGTAAATACCATAGCAAGCCCTCGTTCGTTTGCCGCGTCTATTACTTCCTGATCACGGATTGAGCCCCCTGGTTGTATTACGGCAGTAACGCCGGCATCAGCTGCGGCAATAAGCCCATCGGCAAAAGGGAAAAATGCATCAGATGCAACAACAGAACCTATAGTTAGAGCCTCGTCCCAGCCTGCTTCTCTTGCTGCTTCTTGTGCTTTCCATGCGGCAATCTTAGACGAATCAATACGACTCATTTGCCCTGCGCCAATACCTACAGTAGCGCTATCTTTGGCATAAATAATGGCATTAGATTTTACGTGTTTTGCTACTGTGAATGCAAAAATAAGGTCTTCCATCTCTTTTTTAGTTGGCTCTCTATCTGTAACAACTTTCATGTTTTCATCATCAAATAAGGCTCTATCAGTTTCTTGTACCAATAACCCGCCTGCAATTCTTTTTACCAATCGTATATTTTGATTTTTATCAGGCATAGTGCCTGTTGTAAGAACCCTAATATTGCTTTTTTGTTTAAGAATATCAATTGCCTCACCTTCAATAGAAGGGGCAATAATAACCTCAACAAAGCGTTCTATAATTGTTTTTGCAAGATCAGAGCTTAGGGTTTGATTAAGGGCTATTATACCGCCAAATGCGCTAGTCTGATCGCAAAGTAGGGCTTTTCTATATGCCTCTAGGCAATTATCCCCACTGGCCACTCCACATGGATTTGCATGTTTTATAATAGCCACGGTTGGTTTATCAAATTCACTAACTAGCTCAAATGCGGCATCTGTATCATTTAGATTGTTATATGATAATTCTTTACCTTGAACTTGCGTAGCACGCGCCGCTCCGGGGCGTAAACTATCATCAACAAGATATAAAGCAGCACTTTGATGGGGGTTTTCGCCGTATCGCAACTTCTGTTTGAGAGTTCCTGAAAAACTAACTCTTCTAGGGGTTTCTTCTTTTGTTTGTTGTGCAAACCAGCTTGCTATGTTGGAGTCATATGATGCTGTAAGCGAAAAAGCGGTTAGAGCCAATGATTTACGTAAATTATAAGTTATGCAACCATTGTTGCTTTTCATATCTTCTATGACTCGGTCATAATCTTGAGGGTCGGTAACAACAGCCACATGGTCATGGTTTTTTGCTGCGGCTCGAATCATCGCAGGACCTCCAATGTCAATATTTTCAATACATTGAGTAAAACCAGCATCACTTTGTATGGTTTTTACAAAAGGGTAAAGATTTATAATTACCATATCTATGGGAACAATATCATTGTTGCTCATAGCTTTGATATGTTCATCATTATCATGTTTAGCTAATATGCCACCGTGAATTTTGGGGTGCAGCGTTTTTACTCTTCCTTCCATAATCTCGGGAAATCCAGTATGTTCTGATACATCCTTAACCTCAATGCCTGCATCTCTTAACATTTTTGCAGTTCCACCAGTTGAAATTATTTCAATATCATAAGATGCAAGCTCTCTAGCAAGCTCTTCTATACCATCTTTATCCGATACAGATATAAGAGCTCTTCTAATTTTCTTTGCCTTAGGGTCGCTTATAGTTGGGGTATTCATCTCACAGCACCTTATATATATATTTATATATATTTTTTTAATATAGATATTTTCATATAGAGTTAATACAAGCGCGGACTATAATCTTAAAAGGCAGTAGGCGCAATAGTGCTTATTACTAAAGTTATGAATTTCATCTTTATACATAATATAAAGATCAAGATTTTAAGCGGCTATTATGTGTTGGCTTTGTGCTTTTGCATATAACCCTCGACAATTGGGAACTGCCTTGTATGCATCGGTAATGCCCAGCACAGTTTCAGCGCCACCAAGAAAGAAAAAGCCATCATCAGCCATTTGCTTACTCATACGTTCCATAACATCTTTTTTTGTAGGTTGATCAAAATATATCAAAACATTACGGCAGAATATGATGTCAAATTGCCCAAGACCAGACATAGGGTCAAGCAAGTTAAAATACTTAAAATCAATCATATGTTTAATATCATCATTTATGCTCCATTTATCGTCATTTTGCGTAAAATATTTCATAAGCAGGGTAATAGGCAATCCTCGTTGCACTTCAAATTGCGTGTAAGTACCTTCTTTTGCTTGCTCAAGTATTTCATGCGATATATCAGTAGCGGTAATTGAAAAATTCCAACCAGGAAGTTTGGAGCTTTCTTCCTTCAATATCATGGCAATAGAGTAGGGCTCTTGACCGCTAGACGCGGCAGCGCACCAAATTTTCAGGTTTTTATTACCCCCTGCCTTTTTCATATAATATGGAAGAACCGTATTTTTGAATATTTCAAATGGTTTGTTATCACGAAAAAATGACGTTTCATTTGTTGTCATTGCCTCTACAATATCGTTGACAAGTTCTTTTGGTGGCACAGCGCGCAAAACATTAGTCATGGCATCAAGATTTTCATAGCCCCACTTTTTTGTAACAGGGTTTAGCCTAGATTCTATAAGATATAATTTATCAGGGGTAAGCACTAACCCTGATTTTTCCTTAAGAAGATCTTTATAGACATCAAAATCGGTAATATTCATTTATTTGCACCAAATCCTATAATTGAATTACATAAATAGACTAAATTAAATTACATTACATACATGTTTTTCTAACCCAAGCACCAATATCTTGAAGAGGAAGGATAGCAGAGCAAATGCCAGCTTCTGCCACTGCTTTGGGCATTCCCCAAACAACACATGTTTCTTCATTTTGAGCAATAACACGCCCACCTTTATCGACTAGATACTGAGATCCCTTTGCGCCGTCACTACCCATTCCTGTTAATATTATGCCAAGAACTTTATTTCCGTAAATATCAACAAGCGACCTCATCATAGGATCAACTGCTGGTTTACAAAAATTCTCTTGAGGGCCATCGTTAAGCCTAATTTTCAGTTGTGCTGAAGATTTTTCAAAAAGCATATGTTTTCCACCTCTGGCGACATAGATATTTCCATTTTCAACAATCATTCCTTCATCTGCTTCATGGGCGGGGATTCCTGTTTGCTGTGTTATATGCTCGGCCAGTATTTTAGTAAAAGTTTCAGGCATATGCTGTGTTATAACAATTGGTATATCCAACTTGCCTATATCTTTTAATACTTTGAATAAAGCCTTAGGTCCACCAGTGGAACTTCCAATTGCGATAATATAAGGCTTTCCCTTATATGCATTTTTATCATCTCTTAATATTATCTTTTTATCTTGTTCTATTTTTACGATGCTTGTCGCAGCAGAGGGTCTAGATTGTGATAACAATGATAAGTTATTAGGTTTTTTAGGGGCTAGTGTTTTTATTGTTTTTAATAATTTAATCTTAAAAGGGGAGTTTGGTTGACTTGCCTCTGCGCCACTTGGTTTTACAAGACATTCTACTGCGCCCAATGACATTGCCTTTATTGAAGTATCAGCACCCTTTGCGGTTAGGCTAGAACACATAATTACCTTGGTTTTAGGTGATAATTTCAATATTTCAGGAAGAGCCGTAATTCCGTCCATTACAGGCATCTCAACATCTAAAATTACTAGGTCTGGTTTTTTTAGCCTCGCCATGGATATTGCCGCTTTACCATCTGGAACGGAGGCTATAACCTCGATATTTGGATCAGTTTTTAACATCCTTGACAAGGCGCTGCGTATGACACTAGAATCATCGGCTAGCATTACTGTAATTTTTTCAGACATATTAGACATTTATTATATTTACTATATTCTTTAGCTGTTAATGATAAGTGATATAACCACTGCTAATCAGGTTGCTCTATTAGACCTATTTGTATAAATTTTGATTCTATAATCTCACTATCAAAGGGCTTCATTATGTACTCATCTGCTCCTGCGCTCATTGCTCTTTGAATATGATCTATATCATTTTCAGTTGTACAAAAAACAACCCTGGGTTTACTGCCTCCATCCATTTGACGTAACCGTTCTAAAAACTCTATTCCGCTCATCACGGGCATATTCCAGTCTAAAATTATTGCATCAGGCATGGATTTCTCGCAAGCCTCGCATGCTAGTTGCCCATTTTCAGCCTCCAAGCATTCAAAGCCTAAATCACGGGCTATTCTACTGGCAACTTTTCGTACTACGCGGCTATCATCAACTATTAAGCAAGATTTCATGGTTATCCTCTGCGGGTGGATATTATTAGTTATAACACACACCAATATACATACACTAATATAAAAGCGTAAAAAAGGTGTAAAGTAAAACTAATTATGGTTGTTTTATTTTTTTCGCTCTACATTTTCAAGAAGGCTGGAAACATCAATAATTACTACTAGTGTATCATCTTGTTGGTATATACCTGTGGATATCTCTTTCCATAATGGGTCTAGAGTTCCCGGGTTTTTTTCAAAATACTTATCTTTGAAATTCAATACATCGCCAACTTTATCTATTATAAGGCTAAAAAGTTCTTCTTTATGTTCTACAACTACGCTCATGCTAGGCATATCAGGATTGCGATCTGGTAGGCCAAGCCTTTTGCGTACATCTATTGCGGTGACGATACGCCCCCTAAGGTTAAGCGATCCTAAAACTTCTGGAGGTGCAAGCGGTACGTGAGTAACTTCCTGTTCTCTTAGAACATCTTGAACTTGAAGCACGGGTATCCCAAATTTTTGATTATCTATTTCTATGATAAGAAAATCTTTTGATTGGTCTGTTGTGTGAGTTTGTGTTTCTTCGGACATATTATCTGCTATCCCTTTTTTATATTATTATTCACTTATTTTCACTCATCTACTTATTCACTCATCCATCAACGTTTGAGATATTGTGTTTAAAAGAGTATCCTTATCGAATTTGGCAACATAATTTGTAAAACCGACACTCATGCCTCTTTCAATATCTTTTGGAGTAGCATGAGAAGATAAAGCAACCATTGGGGTATCTATCCATTGGCTTCCCTCACTATTTACATGTTGTGCAAATTCAAATCCATTCATATCTGGCATTTCGATATCACTGATTATTATATCAAAATTAACACCTTCTTCACGTAATTTTAATGCACTTGTAGGACCTTCTAACGTTGTAACCTCATATCCAGCAACACTTAATAATGGTGTAAGCATATTTCTGAAAAATGGACTATCATCAACCAACAGAATTTTCTTTTTAGTTTTTCCTGCTTTTGCGGCATTTTCACCTTCTCCAAATGGGGTGTCATCATGGTCTTTAAACCAGTCGTTATTTATGTTATTTAAGAAGTGAGCAATATCAACGACATCAGTGGCCTGACCATTGATTATAGCGCTGCCTAAAAGACCGCATTTAGACGAGCCTAACTGTATGTCAATTTTTTCTTCTATTATATCTATTATTTCATCAACAATTATGCCCATAGACTGAACTTTATCTGCAAATACCAACACAGGGTAATCTTTATCATTATCTATTTTTATATTGCTGCTAAATGGAACTAGGGGCATTAAAGTTTCTCTATATTGTACTAACATCTGCCCACTAGAATATTCAATATCATCGCTTTTTACATTTTCTAATCTTGATATTAAAGATAAAGGAACTGCCTTAGGCGTAGAATCACCTGCAGTAAACAACAGCAAAGAGGTCTTTTTATCAGAATCAGCTTCATGCTGCTTTTCTATATGTTCGTTATTTGCAAGATCATTATTATCTATACTGCCCGATGTGTTTGCTATACCATTGGGGTCAAGTATCATTATAACGCTACCATCTCCTAATATAGTATTGCCTGAAAATAACTCTAAATTCTTCAAAATTCCGGCAACAGGCTTTACAACGATTTCCTCTGTATCAAAAACCTTATCAACAATAATACCAAATTCATAACCGCCTACATCTGCAACTACTATATAGTGATTCTTGTTATCATTATTGCCATTGCATTTTTTAGCATCTTTGCCATGATCTTTACTTTCATCATATATATAATCATCTTTACTAACATTGTTTTGTTCATCAAAATTACTGTCCTTGCTATCTTCATCATCATTGCCATCTTTTTCACATATCAATGATACATTTTTTTCTAATCCTAGAACCTCATTTAATAAAATCAAGGGTAATAGCCTATCTCGCAAACGAAAAACCGGAGAGCCCTTTATATATTCTATACTATTATCTCCATGAGCTGATACCATTACCAATTCTTTTACGGCAAGCTGTGGGATAGCGAATTTTTCGCCAGAGGATTCCACTATTAAGGCGTGGACAATGGCAAGTGTCAGTGGAATTTTTATCGTAAAGACAGAGCCTTGCCCTTCTACTGATTTTAATTCAATCGCCCCACCAATTTTTTCAATATTAGTGCGTACAACGTCCATTCCTACGCCGCGCCCTGAAACGGAGGTAACTTTTTCTGCTGTAGAAAACCCGGCCTTAAAGATAAATTGCTGAATTTGTTGAGATGACATATCCTCTAATTCTTCTGGAGTAGCCAGACCGTTAGCTATAATCTTTTCTTTAATCTTATCCTCAGCCAGCCCCTTACCATCATCAGATATTTTTATAACAATATGACCGCCTTCATGATAGGCCTCAAGCAATATTGTTCCTGTTTCAGGTTTGCCTGCCGCAAGTCTTTCTGCGGGCATCTCGATTCCGTGATCTCCTGAATTTCTTACCATATGGGTAAGTGGATCCTTAATCATTTCAAGGACTTGGCGATCAAGCTCTGTGTCTTGTCCGCGCATTTCAAGGTTGATTTTCTTATTAAGTTCAATAGAAAGGTCACGAATAATTCGCGGAAGTTTTGACCAAGCATTGCCAATAGGCTGCATTCTGGTTTTCATAACACCTTCTTGTAGTTCTGAAACAACATAATTCAGGCGTTGGAGCGGAGCAGAAAACGGAGTGTCGCCCTCTGCCCTTGTGATCTGAAGCAATTGGTTACGCGTAAGAACAAGCTCACTAACCATAGTCATCAAATCTTCAAGCACATCAACATTTACTCTTAATGTCTGAGATGGCGGCGTCTTGGGTTTTTTTGTTGGTTTTTCCGCCTCTTTTTTAGGAAGAGGGGGGGGCGCAGGCGCCTTTGCCTTTGCTTCTTCTTTTTTCTCCTTTTCCTTTTCCTTTTCCTTCTCCTTCTCCTTCTTTTCCTTTTCTAAATCCGCAGGGTTTACAATTCCTTCCATACCCGGCGCCGCTGCAAATGCAGCTTCTAACTCATCCAAAGTTGCATCACCCGGAGCTATATCTTTTTCTTTTACATCAACAACTATCTCTTTTTCGCTAGCTTCACTTTCTAGCGATTGATCGTCAGAGCTTTTTTCTTCTTTTTCTTCTTCACTATCCGTACAAGAGGTGGTATCAGATAATGACTTACCCTCATAGGCGGCATCAAGCTTTGCTATTAAGTCAGAATCATCTCCCTCTGGTTCTGATCCTTTTTCTTCGATCTCGCTAACAATAAATTTAATTTGGTCTATAGATTCAAAAATCAGTGTTACATATTCAGCAGTAACTTCAAGATCACCATCACGAAAGCGTCCAAGAACATTTTCTGCGTGGTGCGCAACTTTTTCAAGGCGTGGTAGACTTAAAAAGCCACATGTTCCTTTTATTGTATGCATGAGTCTGAAAATCTTACCTAATAGATCTTTATCATTTGGATTTTTTTCAAGATTGACAATATCCATGTCAAGCTCGTCTAAGCTTTCATTAGTTTCTGTTATAAACTCAATTATAAGATCGTCCATAGGTATTCTTCCTTAACATATCTGATAATAATTAAAATAATATGCACAATATCAGGAATATTTACATTGCATGTTTTTGAACGCAGTGTTTAATATTATATGTAATAGAGCACAAGAGAGTGATTTTTTATTAAAAAACCACTATCAGTGTACATAAGATTGCTTTAATCTCAAGGAAATAATATCAGTTTCAGAGTTATCATGTGATATTTCAAAGCCATATTGTTTAGAGAAAATTCCTGTAATATATGGGTGTATAAGCTTTGGATTAAGATCTTTAACTGAATTTTTATTTTCTAAACTATCCACATATCCATCTATAAATCCTGCATTTTCGCCTTTTCCTGTAACCACGATAGTATTCTTACCATCAGATTTAACTGAAATATCGCCGCCTTTAGGAAGGGATTCTGATGCCATTATAAGGCAGCATAATAAAAGCTTGGGAAAGCCTTTGGCTGGTACAAAATCTATACTTAAAGAAAACGAATCCCAACTTTGGGTTATTCGATTGTCACCGGAAATAAAATTATTAAAAGCTTCGTAAATTTCTTCTATTTTTATATTCTCATCAGCTCCACCCATTCCATAAGCCATTCTCAATAATTTGAGCTTTGCACTAGCTTGCTTGGTGCTAAATGATATTAGGGAGGTAACATCGTCATCTGTGCCCATTTCTTCCATGACTTCAACGCCGTTTGCTATTGCTCCAACTGGGCTTATTATATCATGGCATATCTTAGATGAGATTAACTCAATCAGTGTGGCTGTTTCATCGTTATTCATAATGCATACCTCTTAAAGACACATGATCTCTAAAGCCAGAGTGATTCGAATCTAGAAGCTGATAGTATATCCTATTTTCTTAACCTCTTCACTAGCCATATTTTTCAGGCGTTCTAATCCATCTTCACTATTGGCTTCAATTCTGGCAACAAGTACATCTTGAGTGTTAGAGGGTCGTAATAGCCACCAGCCATCAGGTGTTGTTACCCTAACACCATCAATATTATCTATATCCATATTATCATTAGCTTGGTTTTTTAGGCTATCAAATACACGTGGGACAAGGTCAAACTTTTCCTTTTCACTTACGTCAATACGCAGTTCAGGCGTGTTGAATAGCTTTGGCAGGTGGCTAGTAAGGCTAGACAGTCCACCATCGGTATGAGACAAGGCATTAAGCAATCGAATCGCGCAATATAGCGCATCGTCATATCCGTAATATTTATCCGCAAAAAAGATATGACCTGAAAGCTCTCCTGCAAGGGGGGCATTAAGCTCTCGCATTTTATCTTTTATTAGCGAATGTCCCGTTTTCCACATAACGGCTTTTGCGCCCATTTTATTGATTTCATCAAACATTATGCTAGAACATTTAACATCACCAATTATTGCGGCATTAGGGTTGTTTTTAACTACTTCACGAGCATATATTGTCATCAAAATATCACAGCGCAAAACGTTACAGTTTTCATCAACAACGCCTATACGATCCCCATCACCATCAAAGGCTATGCCCAGGTCACAGCCTTTTTCTTTTACTAGATTTTGCAGATCAATAAGGTTTTCATCAACTGTTGGGTCAGGGTGATGATTGGGAAAATTACCATCAATATTTTCAAATAAAAGGTGATGCTCTCCTGGTATTTTTTTTGTAAGCATTTGAAGTATTTCACCAGCCGCGCCATTACCTGCATCCCAAGCGATATTTAGCTCACGAGTTAGGTCTAAATCCTGAATTAAGCGATCAACATAAATTTCTTTTATGTTATATCCTTCAATAGAGCCTTCGCCCTTGGTTATGATCCCAGCAGATGACAAAGCGCCAATTGATTGAATAGTTTCACCAAATACTGGTGCTTTATTTAAAGTCATTTTAAAACCGTTATAATCAGATGGATTATGAGATCCTGTAACCATAATCCCCGCATCAGCATTAAGGTGTTTAACAGCAAAATAAAGCATAGGAGTAGGGCCGAGACCAACGGATATAACCCTAACACCAGTTTCTTTAAGTCCTTGACAAAGTTTTTCTGATAGAAAAGGAGAACTCAGACGCCCGTCATAGCCAACACAAACAACGTGTTTTTTACATATAGGGGGTTCTTTTTGAATAAATGTTCCAAAAGATCGCCCTAATGCAAGGGCATCATCTTCAGATAGATTTTTGCCAATTTGTCCGCGAATATCATACTCACGTAAGATCGTAGGATCAAAATCATAACTCATCATATTTTTTTCCGTAAATTTACTGGTTAATTGGGTTAATATTGTTTTAAGATGCCCTTCACGCCTTCACCTATTTCAGGGTCATTAAGACCATAAGCAATATTAGCAGCGATAAAACCAAGGCGACTTCCACAATCAAAGTGATCGCCTTTAAAGCGCAGACCATGAAAGTCCTGCTTATCTAGCATTTTTGCCATAGCATCAGTAAGTTGAATTTCATTTCCAGCGCCTTTTTCAAATATTGATAGATATTCAAATATTTCAGGTTGAAGTATATAGCGCCCAATAATAGACAGGGTTGATGGAGCATCTTCGGGGTCAGGCTTTTCTACCAGACCTTTAATCGAAACAGTATCACCCTTATCTTCGCAAATATCTAAAATTCCGTATTTTGATGTTTCCTTACGTGGTACATCCTTAACAGCCACAATATTTCCGCCGTGCTGATTATAAGCATTAATCATTTGAGAAAGGCAACCTTGCTTATAATTTACAATGTCATCAGGAAGTATAATAGCAAACGGTTCATTACCAACAATTTTTGAGGCACACCACACCGCGTGACCAAGCCCTAAAGGTTTTGGTTGTCGTGTTAGGAATAATTTGCCAGCAGGTATTTCAGAGTCTCTTACCTTAGTAAGCATATTTACCTTTCCTCTAAGCTCTAATGTATGTTCAAGCTCTGGCTGAAAGTCGAAATGTTCTTCTAGCATATTCTTATAACGTCCAGTGACGAATATAAATTCTTCAATTCCTGCATCTCTGGCTTCTTCAAAAACATGTTGAATAAGAGGGCGGTCATTTATAGGAAGCATTTCCTTTGGCATAACCTTAGTTGCAGGCAAAAATCTTGTGCCCAACCCCGCAACAGGAAAAACTGCTTTTCTTACCGGTTTAAACTTTTGCTCTGGCATAATTTATATAACCTATCTTATTTTTATTTGGACAACAGCAATTGCACATTTTATATGTTGGCGCAAGGTAAAAACAATATCATTTTATTCATCTTTATGTTTTGATTTTCCTTTGCTGATACAACTTTTAATTGCTATAGGAACCAACAATAAAGCTAAACCTATTGATATATATATTTTATTGGTCATTGCAAAAAATAACATTACGGCGGTGATAATTATAACAAGGCATATACTTAAAAACTTTTTTACGGTTTTTACGGGGGAGGTAATAAAAAAGCGATAAAGAGCAAATCCTCCAATAATTATGCCAATGGCAAGTATTAAAAATGGCATGTTTTAATCCTTATTAATATTTATTAACTATGCAGTTTTCTTTTTGGATATAGTAGGTGGTTTAGCATATCCTTTAGCTAGCTCTGGTTTAATTGTAGTAATTAAATTTCTTACCTCTTGTCTAGCAGATATTTGTGACATGGTTAGCCCGCCTTCAATGTCTTCTTTTAAATCAAGCAAAGTCATGCCTTTTAGGAATAGTTCTTTAAATACAACGCGCTCTCCAAATCCGGGGGCAAGGCGAAACCCTGCAAGATCAGATATAGTTTCCAATAATTTTGTAATTATTTTGTTATTATTATTATTAAGATGTGATACACGGTTACGCATTACAATCCAGTCTATCTCAGACCCGTCACGAATGCGTTTGATTTTGCGCTGATCATTTACCATTTTTGAATATATAGAAGGTCCTTTTACAGCATGGTTTTTCATATCAATATCAGCTAGTAAATCTAAATCAATGAAGCTGTCATTCATAGGGGTGATAAGCGTATCTGCGTAGCTGTGTGCCAAACGGCTAAGAAAAGAGTCTGTTCCAGGGGTATCTATTACAACAAAGTCACAGACATGATTGAACTCTTCTAAAGCCATAATCAAGAAGGCCTCTTCTTCAGCCTGCTGATCGCCAACGCTTTCACAATTACTGCGCTCTATTGCCATATGGGCGGGGCTTGGTAAATGATCTCGGTTGCGTGTTATATAATCAAACCTTTTTTTTAAATAGCGAGTGAGCGTGCCTTGGCGGGCATCAAGGTCAAGAGTGCCAACGCGGTATCCTAAGCGCAACAGGGCAATGGCGGTATGCATGGCCGTTGTGGATTTACCAGAGCCACCTTTTTCATTGCCAAAAACGATAATATGCGCTGTCTTTTTCATGATAATCGTTTTATCCTTAAGATCTATATATTTGTTTTAATAACTATCAGGGTATTAGCATGCCAGAAAACACTACTGATTATCAAGACAGGTTAGAGCTTTTGCGTAAAGAAATACAAAAGCAAAATCTTGATGGTTATATTTTGCCGCGTACCGATGAGTTTCAAGGTGAATTTTTAGCCCCCTATGCAGAGCGTTTAAAATGGCTTAGCGGCTTTACCGGAAGTGCGGGTTTAGCAATAATTCTTTCTGATAAAGCTGTTGTTATGAGCGATGGGCGTTATAGATTACAGCTTAAAGATCAGGTGGATAATAATTTATATGATATAAAAGACAATACAAAAATATCTGCTGGGCAGTGGTTATCACAATATGCTGGGCAATATTTTGTTATTGGTTATGATCCGTGGCTTTATACTCAAAAGCAAATATCAGATATAGAGGATAAGGTAAATGATAAGGGAATAAAGTTAAAGGCCGTTGATGGTAATTTAATAGATCTTATTTGGAAAGATAAACCATATAGACCATGTGCATCTGTTTCACTTTTTCCTGATGAGGTAGCAGGTAAAACTTCTCAGGAAAAAAGGGCTGAAATATCAAAGCTTATAAAGGAAAATAAATGTCATGCTTGCTTAATTACGGCAGGGGATTCTATTTGCTGGTTGCTTAATATCAGGGGAGCAGATATTGAGTTTTCTCCGCTTTGTTTATCATATGTAATTTTATATGAAGATGGATCAGTTGATTGGTTTATTGATAAAGCGAAATTGAGCAATGAGATTATTTATAAGCTGGGCAAGGGGGTAAGAATATTCGCCTTTGATGATATTAAGAGCAGGCTTAATAAGTTAAAAAGCAAAACTTTATGGGTTGATAATAAATCAACGCCGATATGGTTTTTATCAGTTTTAAAAGAAAATAATATAAAGATATTTGATAAGGAAGACCCTTGCATATTACCCAAGGCTATTAAGAGTTTATCAGAGCAAGAGGCCATTCGCAAGGCCCATATAGCTGATGGAGTGGCGATAGTTAAATTCTTAAAATGGATAGATGATAATCAAAATAAGATTGAAGTAAGCGAGTTATCAGCAGAGCAGACTTTAGAAAATTTTAGACGTGAGAATAACAATTATATAGCGCCAAGTTTTTCTACTATTGCAGGATTTAATGATAATGGGGCGATTATTCACTATCGCGCGACGAATAGGACTAATAAGCTGATTAAAGGTAATGGATTATTATTGGTCGATAGTGGGGGGCAGTATCGCTGGGGAACTACTGATATAACTAGAACTATTGCTATTGGTAATCCTACTCAAGAGATGAAAGAGAATTACACCAGAGTGCTCAAAGGTCATATTGCCGTTGCTAGCGCTGTTTTTCCGAAGAATATAAAAGGCAGGGACATTGATGCGATGGCGCGTAAAAGCCTGCAAGAAGTTGGGCTTGACTATGATCATGGCACAGGGCATGGGGTGGGATGTTATCTATGCGTGCATGAGGCGGCCACTAATATATCTCCTAAGGAAGAAAAATCATTTGAAAGTGGAATGTTGATTTCTAATGAGCCGGGATTTTATAAAGAAGGAGAATATGGAATAAGGATAGAAAACCTTATTTTTGTAAAAGAGGATAAAAAACTAGAAAAATATTATTTTGAAACTGTAACATTGGTACCTTATGATAATAGGCTTATAGTCACTGAAATGCTTGATAATAAGGAAAAAGAGTGGCTGCTTAAATATTATAATAAACTCTTGGAGGTTTTATCTGAATATCTATCCAAAACAGAAAAATTATGGTTAGAAAATATTATACGAACCACGAACATATGATACTAACATATTAAATAACATATAAAATATTATTTTTTTGTATCATCGCTTTTTTCTTTTTTAACTTTCTTTGTCTTGCTAGGGGTGTATTTGTATTTTTCAGGGTGGAATTTCAAAGTGGACATCAAGTTTCTTGGTAGTCCAGAGCGCGCGTGACCTGCTGTTGTCATTATCTCTTGCACTACCACGGTATCATCTTTGTATCTAGCTTCTAACATTATAGTATCTATGTATGGGAATCTAGCAGGAGATGACACAATTAATTTAGTAAACATAACATTAATACCATCAACGAATGAATTTTCTGTTTTTAGATGATCTATCGAAGCATTTTTCACAAATTTCGTTACATGGCTTGAAAATAATATATTTTTTGCCATCTCATAGCTAGCCTTTTCTTTTAGCTTATAGCTATAAACACTATAAAACAGGCTTTGATTTCTAACAGGATCTACTATCTCAAAAAGCAAATATTCCTTTCTTTTTGATGATTTCAATGTTGGCTCCATCGGCGCATAATCTAAATTTTTAGGTGGCAGCGTTACAGTAAATATATTATTTTTTGATGTTACCTCTCTCCATCCTCTTGCAAAGGGGGCGGGCTTTTCAATTGATGTTATACCATCATGTAATTTTAATGATGAGAAAAAATCGTCAGACCTGTACGAATACATTGTCTTTGCTGGTCCAGTTAGAACCTGTTCTACTTTTGAATAATCTGTTAAAAATATGTTCATGCGCATGCCATATTTTTGTCCATTTTCTGTATATGTTATATATAAACGTTTGCCAAAAAAGCCATTATGTTTTATGCTTTCATTTGCTATTACTACCCCTCCGACAGATCTCATAGATTTGATATATTTTCTGGCCTCACTGTTTAATATACTATCTACCTCCACCCTTGTTAACGGATCGCCAAAGGTTTGAGTTACCTTGATTAAGATGCTCTTTTCGTTTGTTTTATCCTGTCCATCTAATGTTGAGGCTATTTCTCCGCTAAATGCTACGGTATCTTCGTTAAAACGAAATGGGTATATCTTATATTTATATTTTTGTGGGAATTTAGTTGTAAAAACGCCTGTCATGGATTCGAAACGTTCCCATTTTACCTCATTTTTATCTTCTTCATTTTCTTCAAATTGAGCAAAAACATTTGCAGGCATCAAAATAATCAAGAATATAAATATATATCTTATTACACCTCTTATTTTATAAAACGCCATAACTACACTGAATCCTAAAAGTTTTATATGAGTGCATATTCTATCATATTAGATTACAAATTTACACGCAGAAAAAAACTGCCAGAGCAAAAAGCCAAGGCAGTTTCATAAATTCTTAATTGAATAGAAGTAATTAATTGCACTAATACCCGTCACGATCACGACGCTTACGATCCATCTTACGACAACGACGAATCGCTTCGGCCTCTTCGCGTGCTTTTTTTTCAGATGGTTTTTCGTAATGACGACGAAGCTTCATCTCGCGAAATATACCCTCGCGTTGCATCTTTTTTTTAAGAACGCGCAAAGCCTGATCGACATTGTTATCTCTTACATTTACACTGACCACAGTGTTCACCTCTTTCTAATTTGGTTTAAATCTTAAATTCTATATAAACTCTATACTATAAAAGTGAGTAAGTTATTAACATGAGCGGTATAAGTAAATCAAAGGAAAAATTGTATTTTATGCAAATTTTCTTGCTTTTAGATTCATAGCTGCGTCCAAGAGTGCTTTTGTATATTCTTCTTGTGGGTTATCAAATATATCGGCGGCATTTCCATATTCTATAACTTTACCATCTTTCATAACCAGTAATTTATGGCTCATAGCTCTAACAACACGTAGATCATGGCTTATAAACATATAGGCTAGATTATGCTTTTTCTGTAGCTCTCGCAGTAAATCAACAATTTCTGATTGAACAGAAACATCTAGCGCGCTTGTTGGCTCATCAAGCACAACAAACTCAGGTGCAAGTACCATAGCACGTGCAATGGATATGCGCTGTCTTTGTCCGCCTGAAAATTCATGGGGGTAGCGAAATCTTGATTTAGGATTCATATGAACATCTTCAAGAGCTTTTACTACAAGTTCATTACGCTGCGTATCTGATAACTCTTTGCGGTGGAGTTTCAATCCTTCACTAATAATTTGAGAAACGCTCATACGTGGGGATAATGATCCGTAAGGGTCTTGGAAGACAATTTGCATTTTAGAGCGCAACGGGCGCATAGATTTGCGGTTATAGGTAGAAATATCAATGTCATTAAAATATAGTTTGCCCTTACCATTTAATAAGCGTAGCGCCGCAAAACCTAATGTGCTTTTTCCTGAACCAGATTCACCAACAACGCCAAGGGTCTCTCCGCGCTTTATGGTTAAATCTATATGGTCAACTGCCTTAATATAACTTATTGTTTTGCCAAAAAAATTACGTTTATTAGGGAAGTAAACTTTTATATCTTTTCCTTTAATAAGTATTTTAGCATCTTCATTCAGTGGCTCTACTACTCCTCTTGGAATAGTATTAAGCAGCATTTGTGTATATTCATGCTCTGGTTTTGAAAACAGGTTTTTTTTGTCTTTTTGTTCTAATATTTCACCATGACGCATAACGCATACATAATCGGCCATTTTCTCAACAATAGATAAGTCATGAGTTATAAGTAACATTGCCATATTAAGATTGCGCCGAAGATCTTCTAATAATTCTAGTATTTGCGCTTGTATAGTTACGTCCAAGGCGGTAGTTGGCTCGTCTGCTATTAATAAATCGGGGTTATTAGCCAGAGCAATAGCGATAACAACACGTTGGCGCTGTCCGCCTGATAATTCATGCGGATAGGCATTCATGCGTTCTTTGAACTTAGAAAGTCCAACCATATCTAAAAGTTCTATTACTCGCATCTTTACTTGATCTTTATTCATACCTTGGTGAATTCGCAGAACTTCCCCAATTTGTTTTTCTATTGTATGTAGCGGGTTTAGTGCGCTTTGTGGTTCTTGAAAAATCATGCCAATTTTGCGTCCGCGAATTTTTCGCATATATTTTTCATCTTTATTCATTAGCTCTTCGCCTTCGAATAAAATAGAGGATCCTTCGCGGTGGCTTGCAATGGGATAGGGCAAGAGTTTCATAGTTGAAAAGGCGGTAACAGACTTCCCCGATCCGGATTCTCCGACTAGCGCTACTGTTTCTCCGCGCTTAATATCAAAGCTCACCCCCTTAACTGCATGAACGTTACCAGAGGGAGTTTTGAAATCTACATGAAGATTTTTGACCTGAAGTAATTTCTTGCTCATATATTATTTCTTAACGCTTAAAACGTTAAATATATCATTGGTTATACTCTCATGTATAGCCTGCAAATCGCTTAAATCTAGCTCATCAAGTTTACAGCCCTTATTCTCCGCCATTTTAACGATAGCACCTGTAACATGATGTGCATCGCGAAAAGGTAAGCCTAGATTCATAACTAACCAATCAGCTAAAGCTGTAGCAGTGGTATAACCCATTTCCGCAGAGTTGAGCATCGCTTTGGTATTAAACTTTGCGCCTTCCAACATGCCCTTCATTGCCTGAATACAAAGGGATATGGCATCAAAGCTATCAAATACTGGTTCTTTATCTTCTTGTAGGTCTTTGTTATAGGCTAACGGTAGCCCTTTAAGCACTGTCATCATTTGTACTAAATTACCGTTAAGCCGTCCAGTTTTACCGCGCACTAATTCTGCCGCATCAGGGTTTTTCTTTTGCGGCATGATAGAGCTGCCCGTACTCCATGCGTCAGATAGCTGAATAAAGTTAAATTGTGGCGTTGCCCAGATAATGATTTCTTCGGCAAGGCGTGATAGATGAAGACCCGTTTGCGCGGTGCAAAATAGAAATTCATTTACAAAATCACGCGCTGATACACCGTCTAAAGTATTAGCCATAGGCGCATCAAAGCCAAGCTTTTGGGCAGTAAAAACGCGGTCTATTGGGTAGGGTGTTCCTGCCAGAGCGGCAGAGCCAAGTGGGCATTGATTAAGGCGCTTACGCGCATCAATAAAACGTGATTTGTCGCGGCAGAGCATTTGATTATACGCTCCAAGGTGCATAGCTAGAGTTATAGGCTGCGCTGCTTGAAGGTGTGTAAAACCTGGCATAATGTCATTTTTATGCTTTTCTTCTAGGTCAGATAAAACACATTGTAGATCTTCTATTAGATGGATTATTTCATCAATAGCATCACGTGTCCACATACGAAGATCCGTGGCTACTTGGTCGTTACGACTACGTGCAGTATGTAGCTTACCTGCTACATCGCCGATCATCTCCTGCAGGCGCGCTTCTATATTCATGTGAATATCTTCTAGAGCGGGTTTAAACTCGAACGCTCCAGATTTTATTTCCTCGGCAATCGCATTTAAACCGTTAATAATCTCTATTGCTTCATCTTTAGTGATAATCCCTTGTTTTGATAACATGGTTGTATGAGCAATAGAGCCACGAATATCTTGTCGCCACATGCGTTTGTCAAATCCGATAGAGGCGTTGATTTGTTCCATAATATTAGAAGGAGCAGCATCAAAACGCCCCCCCCACATCTGATTTGCATTATTCTTATTGCTCATTACTTAAATCCTTAACCCAGCTATTGTGCTGGATCAAGAATATAGTGAATGATAAGCGCAAGGGCAACAGAAACTCCAAGACCTATAATCATTTTAAGGAAGTCCCTGCCAATAAGCGGAAATACATATCCTGCCTTATAAGTGTCGCGGTAGGTCGTAGCAATAGCAAGTTCACGCCCGGCTAACAGTCCAACAAATACCCACGTGGTTGACATTGGAATAGAATTTAATTGCTTAAAGTAAATAAGAATCAGCGCATAAACACAGTCAATAATTGTAGCAGAGCGTACAAAACGCGTTCCTGATTTTTCTAAAACAACTTTTTGGATTTTACCGCCACTGCTCCAGAAAATTACACCAAGCCAGCCACACAAAATTGTTAAGACGCCCATTAACATCCATAACGGTAGTTCACGAGGCAAGAAAACGGCGATATTCGCCATATCATGGCTAAGCCAGCTATACCAAAGGAACCCTGTTGCTGCCCATTGTAATATGCGCCACTTTATACGGTTTTCTTTTTTAACCATATTATATTTTTCATTCATAAATCGGGATATGATTATCCATAACGCATAGGCAACAATGGCGGCTAGGCCATATCCGATGATGCTTTTAACTAACATCTTTTCTAAAACCAATGTGCTAGCAAAAGTCGAAAGAACCAAGAATGTAGTTGATACCGGTATTCCAAAGCGAGTAAGTAATACAAGCAACAAGGGCGCAGCGACATGATACCACTGAATTTCTACCGGTGGAATTTTATCTAGTCGCCCAAATGAAATATCCCCGCCATTAATGTACCAACCATAACTTAACGTAGCAACTAGAACTAGAGAAGCTGCGGCCCAAAGCCAGTACCATTTAACGATTTTTATATTAGAAGCAATAAAAGTTCCAAGCGTTTGCACTGCATCATTTCCGATAACAGCATAAGCAGCCAGCAAAAAGCCAGCCAAAGCATAAATTGTATGAATATCCATTGTTTGCTAAACCTTTCTTAATTCTCTGTATTTTCCGCATAGCATACGAAGCATAAGATAGCAATTTTTTTTATTTTATATGCAATGTTGATTTTTTACTAAAAGGCTTGCCATGCACTGCTGTATTATTTTTCAGGCGTACTGCGTTTATTTTTATAAAACCATCAGCATCTTTTTGGTCATATCCACCTTCTACATCCATTGAGGATTGCTCGGGGTCATAAAGAGCCATAGGGCTTTTACGGGATATTGGATATACCATACCTTTAATAAGTTTTACCTGAACGCTACCAGTATTAGTTTCTTGCACTTTATCCATGAAGCTCATGAGTAAATCAAATTCGGGTGAGAACCAAAATCCGTTATAAATAAGCTCTGCCACCTTTAAAGACATCTGATCACGTAGCTTCATGACTTCGCGATCTAGTGTTAACCCCTCAAGGTCACGGTGGGCTTTATAAAGAATTTCCCCGCCCGGTGTTTCATATACTCCACGTGATTTTATACCGACAAAACGATTTTCAACCATATCAAGACGACCAATTCCGTGAAGAGTTCCAAGCTCATTTAGATATTTGAATAACTCAACCGCGCCAGTGACTTCTTTGCCCTTTGTCTGGTTTGTAACTTTAATAGGAATGCCTTGTTCAAAGTCAATGGTTATAATATCGGCGCTATGGGGCTGTTTATCTGTGCCATTAGTTCTTGAATACACATCTTCATCAGCCGCGATGCTAGGGTCTTCCAAAACGCCAGCTTCATGAGAAATATGTAGCATATTATCATCTTCGGAGTAGGGCTTTTTGCGAGTAGCACTTACAGGAATGCCATATTGATCAGCATAGTTGAGCATATCTGCGCGCCCCTCAAAACGCGTTAGAAATTTATCCATTTTCCAAGGTGCTAATACCGTAATATCAGGGTTAAGAGAATAATATGAAAGCTCAAAACGCACTTGATCATTACCTTTTCCTGTTGCACCATGAGAAACAAACTCCGCGCCCTCTTTTTCGGCAATCTCAATTTGACGTTTAGAAATTATAGGACGTGCAACAGATGTGCCAAGTAGATAACGCCCTTCATATATAGCTTGTGATTTAACAGCAGTAAAAATATAATTTTCAACAAATTCTTGTTTTAGATCCTCAATATAGACTTTTGATGCGCCAATTTTTAGAGCTTTTTCTCGCGCAGCTTCGAAATCTTCTTCCTGACCAACATCAGCGATATAGGCAATAACCTCGTAGTTTTCTTCTATAAACCATTTTAGAATTATAGAAGTATCTAACCCCCCAGAATAGGCTAATACGATTTTACCTTTACTCATAATCATGCTCCTTCATATCTTTGACCGCCTTGTTTTAGGGGAAAAGCAAGACAAAGTGAAGGGGTTTTTTTATAGGTTAAAGGCTAACTTATTATATATATTATGTATATATCGATTTTATTGACTTTTAAGGTGAGAATATGCCGAAGCAATTGTTAGTGAAGCACTGATGATAAAAAAATATGTTCTTGAGGCATGATTTTTTAATAACTAGAATCCCAAGGGTTTAGACAGTCTAACCCCTGTATTTTCCAGGCACCACGCTAATATTGCTTTTTGAGCATGTAGGCGGTTTTCAGCTTCATCGAATATTACACTAGCAGTGGATTTTGCAACATCTTCGCTTACCTCTTCCCATTCGTGTATGGGAAGACAATGCATGAATATCGCACCTTCATTTGCTAAACTTATAAGCTCTGCATTTACCTGAAATGGCCAAAATTTTTCAATATTTTTTCCTTCTTGTCCTAGTGATACCCAAGTATCGGTAACAAGGACATCTGCTCCTTTAGCCGCTTTTTTTGCATCATTGGTAAAATTTGTATCAGAAGGAACATTTTTATTTAAATCTTCGGGCAGAGCCATAATAAACTCAAAATCCCAGATTTTAGACGCATCAATATAAGATTGCGATACGTTATTATAATCCCCAAACCATGCTATTTTTTTGCCTTTAGCTGATTGCAGGTTTTCCTCTATTGTCATTATATCGGCCATAATCTGGCAGGGGTGAGATTTATCAGTCATGCCGTTAATAATTGGAATATCCGCATATTTGGCAAGCTCTGCCAATTTACCATGATCACTCATACGAACCATAATTGCATCAACATATCGCGATAAAACCCTAGCTGTGCTTTCAATGCTTTCTGCTCCGCCAAATTGCATCTCTCCCTTTGTCATTACAACTGTATGTCCGCCAAGCTGTTTCATGGCTATATCAAAGGAAACTCGCGTACGGGTGGAGAGCTTATCAAAGATCATAGCTAGTGATAGCCCTTCCATTATTTGCGGAGGGGAGAATTTTTCAGCCTTTAGAGCATGAGCATGTTTGATAATGCTTTTTAATATTTCGGGGTCTATTTCAGGCAGGTCTAGAAAATGACGTATATTATTATCGCTCATATTGTTATTCCATTTCTTTGAATGTTTTATCAATAATTGCAATGGCTTCTTGTGCCTGTGCTTTGCTTATAATAAGGGGGGGGGTTAAGCGCAGCGTTGCTTTACCTGCTTGCGTAGCCATAAGCCCGTTTTTTTGTAAATTCTTTAATACTTCCTTGATATCAAATACGCTATCTACGCCAATCATCAGCCCTGCGCCCCTAATATCAGTAATTTTATTAGAATCACGTTGAATTTTAGATAGACCATCAAACATAATTTTCGATATTTTATTTACATTATCTATAAATCCATCTGATAGTATTTCTTCCATAACGCATTTAACAACTGCGCAGGCAAGTGGATTACCGCCATATGTTGTGCCATGAGTGCCAACAACAATGGCTTTACCGAATTTTTCTTTTGCTGCCATTGCGCCAACGGGAAAGCCCGCGCCCATGCCTTTTGCCCATGTGGCTATATCGGGCTCTACACCAAAATACTGATAGGCATGTAGTGTCCCCAAACGTCCAAAGCCTGCTTGGACTTCGTCAAATATAAGGCATATATCTTGCTCATCGCAAAGTTTGCGCAGCGATTTAAGGAAATCAGAATTTGCAGGCGATAGTCCCCCTTCACCTTGAATAGGCTCAATTATTATTGCCGCGGTTTTATCTGAAACAAGAGCTTTGACACTG
>JALTAZ010000006.1 GCA_027075555.1 Micavibrio sp. | reverse complement strand
TAATCATGAGAGTTACCTCTTTCATTTTAATGTTGCGTTTGCACCAACATCAAAATCGGTAACTCTCATCCTTGCAATCCTTTTTATTGCAACGACTGTCAGATTAAGTCGAAACTATTACACATAATCATCTTTCAGATTAGCTTCAATCATCTCTGATACTAAATCCTCAAGTGAAGTCTCCAACTCCCAGCCAAGATTTATTTTAGCTTTAGTTGAATCTCCAAGCAACAAATCAACTTCTGCTGGTCTAAAAAAATCAGAACATACATCAACTAATAACTTCCCTGTTTTGATATCATATCCCTTTTCATCTATCCCCTCTCCTTCCCAGCGTATCTCCTTATTGAAATAACCAAAAGCCAGCTCAACAAATTTACGTACGCTATGGGTTTGACCAGTTGCTAAAACATAATCATCTGGCTTATCTTGTTGAAGCATTAACCACATGCCCTTAACATAATCACGTGCATGTCCCCAATCACGCCTTGCATCTAAATTGCCCAAGGTAAGTTTTTCTTGCCTGCCTTCTAGTATTCTTACAACAGCCTTGGTTATTTTCTGGCTTACGAAGTTATCACCACGCAATGGACTTTCATGATTGAATAAAATACCGTTTGAAGCGTGCATATTGTACGATTCGCGATAATTTATCACCGACCAATAACCAAATAATTTTGCCACCCCATAAGGACTTCGCGGATAAAATGGCGTTGTTTCTGATTGTGGAGTTTCTACAACCTTTCCGTATAGCTCTGAAGTTGAGGCCTGATAAAACTTGGTCTTTTCTTCTAACCCAGATACACGAATAGCCTCTAATAAACGCAAGACACCAAGACCATCTGCATTACCGGTATATTCCGGTTTTTCAAAGCTAATTTTAACATGGCTTTGAGCTGCAAGATTATATACTTCATCAGGTTTGATATCTTGAATAATTTTTAAAAGGCTAATAGCATCGGTTAAGTCTCCATGATACAATTTTATTTTACTAAATCGTTCACCCAAAAGATAGTGCAGACGCGATGTATTTGGCAGTGAAGCCCTTCGCACTATGCCGTGAACCTCATATCCCTTATCTAATAAAAGATCTGCTAAATAAGCGCCATCTTGCCCTGTTACACCTGTAATTAAAGCAATCTTACCCATAAAATTTATACCCTCTTAAAACCAGTTTTCTAAGCGTTCAAGCCCTAACCAAAATCCTTCACCATTATTTTTATGACCCTGCCATATCTCTGGTATAAAACCAGCATCAGGCGCTTTTTCAGCAAGTATCTTAGCCAGATTATCAAAATCAATCTCACCTTCACCAATCTGCAAACCTTCACCATCAACTCCTTGTGCATCAACTATATGTAAATGTGCTGTATAAGGAGCAACTATATCAACATATTCACTAAACTTACGGTTTATATGATTCATTGCCAGCTTAGAATGAGCTACATCAAAACACAAACGCAAACCACTTTGCCTACAAAACTCTACTGTATCTTCAGGATCGACAAATAAGTTGCAGTAAAGCTGCCCTCCCAAATACCATGGAAATGGTGGCAAAGTTTGTGCAATTATTTCTATACCCTTTGTATCAAGATTACTAAGCCCTTCTTGTACAAGACTATACATATCAGCAATTTCTTTTTTATCTGCTGGCTTTTGTTTTGTAAAACCACCAAGGCTTACAATGATTAGTGTATCGCCCTTAATATTGAAATATGGCTGTAATTCACGTGTAATATCAATAACACGTTGTAACTCAGTAATTGAACGTTTGCGATATTCGGGATCTCTTTCGGCAAAATTCAATATGTGATCCCCCTTGAATAAATCAGGGCTATGCACAACTAAATCACAATCCAACTTTTTGTCAAAAAGACTGTGCCAGTCCATATCCATGTCATTATAGCTTAAATGAAACTCAAGAAAATCAAGGTTTGTACCCTCCTTAAGCTCATTAAAATCATGGAAACGAACAGGAATACCAAAGGGACGTTTGAAATTATATATACGGCGTTTAATAATTTTATCCGATAAGTCATCGGGATAAAAGAAATCACCTTCCTTCATTGAGCGTTTAGCCCTCCTGCCGATAAGCTCATTAAGCTTATTAGGCTGCAATCCCTTACCTGGGCTTTTTATAGTAACTACTTGTGAAGTAATTTCTGCACCCTTATCAATATTACTAGCGGCAACAAGGCTTTTAGCCAAGTTCTCACGGTTCATACGCTCCCCTTGTGTTATCTGTCGTATTTCACCTTTCCCCCCCATAGCTTTTTCAATATCACGTATCATTCTAACCATGTCTTTGAACTCATCTGGTAATAAACTTACCTTGTGATCATTGCCTTCCATATTGCGATCAATAGTAAAGTGTTTTTCAATAATTTTAGCACCCATAGATACCGCAGCAAGCGGAACATGGTAGCCTCTTTCATGCCCCGAGTACCCAACAATACACTCGCCTATATTGCTTAAATGCTGCATATAATTTAAATGCACATCTTTATATGGTGCAGGATAAGTTGAATTACAATGAAGAAAGGCAAAAGCAACACCTTTGCGCTTTAAAAGACGTGCCGTATCTTTTATTTCATCACTATCGGACATGCCCGTTGAAATAATGAGGGGCTTTCCTGTTTCAGATAAGCAAGATAATAGCTCATGATTAGTCATATCAGCAGAGGCAACTTTATAAAAACGCATGCCATAACTTTCTAACTGATCTAAACTACGCAAGTCCCACGGAGTGCACAAAGGCTCTAGCCCTAGATCTTTACAATAATCAAATAACTTAAACATATCCTCAGGCGGAAGATTAAAGCGCGTTAACAAATCCATAGTATATTGAGTTCCCAAATCATCGGTAGCATCACCAGCAACTCCGCTATTATTATATAAGGTTGTCATATCCCTCATTTGGAATTTGGCACAATCTGCCCCTGAATCTTTGGCTAATTTTACAAGCCTACGCGCCAAATTATAATCGCCATTATGATTAATTCCAATTTCAGCTATTATATAAGATGGAGATTTCTCATTGATTTCGATATCACCAAATCTGAGCGCTTTTTTACGTTTGAAAGCAATCGATTTAAGACAAGAAAATTCATCAATAATTGGAATGACACTAATGTCATCACTGAACTGAGCTTCAATTTTAAGTGGGTCGTCAAATATTCGTGAAAACTTATAATCCGTATTCATAACGTTAGTAACAGATTCATCAAGATCAATATCATCTTGCTTTAGTATCCAACGTTGCAAATCACCACCAGTTAAAACGCCCTGTAGCCTTCCACTTTCAGAAATTACAAACACAATACTTAGTTTTTGTTCTGTGGTTTTTTTAATCGCATCTCTTACAGATTGAGAAGAATAAACTATATGCTTATATATATCGCGTTCAATAATCATAAGCAGTTTTCTAAACATTTTCATGCATATTGTCTAGTAAGGATTTTTATTATACAAGGTGGTATGAATATACGCATATTGATACTTGCTACTAGGGACGGACCATATTCTTATCTGGCTTTGAAACATTTGGTTGAAAATGGTATTAGCCCCTATGGAATAGCCATAGATAAAAGGGGTGTTGGAAAAAAATCATTAGATATATGGCAAGAGCGAACAAATGGATATTTTAATATTGGACATATAGATGAATTTGAATCCTCAAATTGTCCGTTCTTTGAGTTTCCAACTCATGCTGATAAAAATATGAAAAAATTTATCAAAAAGCATAATATTGACCTATTGGTAAATGCAGGAACCCCTTGCATAATAAAACAAGATCTTTTAGATGCTCCGAATATAGGTATTTTGAATGTACATCCAGGCCTGCTTCCCGAATATCGCGGGTGTACTACAATGGAATGGAGTATTTTTAATGATGATCCTGTGGGGAATACTGCTCATTTTATGAGTGCTGGTATTGATGAAGGACCTATTATCATGAAAGAAAGCTATATATTCAAAAAAAGTGATAATTACACCGATATTCGTAATCAACTATATGAATATAATTTAAATCTTATGGCTAAATCTATAAAGAAAATTATAAATGAAGAATTAACTCTCCAATCACTGCCTCAACAAGGTAATGGTAAATATTGGAGTGTTATTGATGATGATAAGCTAAGCATTGTTAAACAAAAACTAAATAATGGAAACTATAAATACCAGAATTAAAGGATAAATAATGAAGAAATATCGTATTATTATACGGGCTTTTACAAACCGGCGTGATGTCGCACCTATGGAAGTGCTAAAGCGTGTTTTAGAACGTAAAGGTTGTGAAGTTATGCTAACCAATAACCGTAACTTTCATATAGCCACTCGCTTTTGGAAACCTGATGCGATCGTAGTTAACACCCTTGGTGATGTGATGATCAAGGAACAATATCCTGATGCAAAGATTATTTTCTTTTCAGGTGAAGGTTTTCATGGTCCAAATGATTCTCATGCTAAAATCTGGCTAGAAAGACCTGAATTTTACAAAAATATGGACATGGCTCTTGTATGGGGACCAAAAGTAAAAGAAGAATGCGAAGAGCGTTTTCCAAAAGGGGCAGATCTATCAAAAATTAAAGTCGTAGGAAATCCAAAACTAGACTTGATTAAATTCCTGCCAGAACGGTTAAAGAAGAATAAAAAAAACTCAGTCGGTTTTATAGGACGTTTTCCAAAATTAAACGATCATCTAGCCCGCCCAGCGATGTATTTCTTATCAACCAAGTTCCAACTTGAAGAAGCTATTGTGCAATGTAAATCTGCCCATGCCATGATATGTGCAGCAAATAAAATTTTGGAAGAAACAGATTTAGATATTAGTATTCGCCCTCACCCGCATGAACAATTGGAATCTTATCCAAGTTTTATTTCAGTATGGTTTGACAAAAAATACCACAATAGAGTTAGCATTGATAACAGCCTGTTCCTTCCAACTTGGATAGCAAAGCAAAGAGCTTTATTATCTCCAACATCTACTTCATTTCTAGAATCTTATATGCTTGATGTTCCGGTAATAAATATCGATTATCTGAGCGATATTATAGAGTTTAATCAGGAATATATTTCATTTACAAAAGAATGGCAAGAAGCAGCGATAATGCCTAAAACACTTGATGAGCTTATTGTTTTGTTAAATGATAAGAAAAATTTAAAAGTAAAAAAAGACCCTACGATTGAAAAACAATTAGAAGAGTATAGTGATAAAGACCCCAATAATTCAGCCTGTTTTAAAGCTGCACAATTTATAATAAATTGTCTTGAAGAATCGCCCCGCATAAGAACATTTAATATACCATTTGCTATTATTGATTTATGGGATGAAATAAGCTTCAGGCGTAATATGAGATGGAATAAACATCATCAAAACTTTTGCTATAGGCGAGGTTATCACAAAATCCCTGATTATGTTGATGAAATTGTTGATAATATTGAACAATCTAATAAGCCGTCATAGAATTTATAATGTTCAGCATTTTGGCGTCTGCATTACGGCAAAACTGCCCCTTATTTGATGGAGCACTAATTTTAAAGCTTCCATTTAAGATATCTGATACTATGGTATTAAAATGGCTATTGTCATGAGATATTATCAGGTTATCAGGCAATATGTGAGGAAGCCATGAGCGCTCTTGTGGTGTAAGCAATGCTGCTATAGTTGGCACCCCTACTAAAGCAGACTCAACAAGAAGAGAGGTCGTGGTACCAATCACAAGATCAGATTGAAATGCCATATCAATACCGATCTCATTTCCCTGATAAATTCTGCATATATCCTGATATTTAATGAATTCTTTTACAGAGTTTCTTGGGTGAAGCTTGATTATAATATCAAAATCATGGCCTGATTTAATTAAAGAATTTAATAAAATAAATGATCTTACATCTTGTGGATTTTTTACATCAAATCCGCTATTTTTATAATCACATCCAACACGTGGAATCATAGGATCGGCTAAAAAAAGCATGCTTTTTTTCTTAGTAGTTTTTTTTACTATCTTCTTTGTTCTCGAAACCACAAAATCATAGCGCGGATTGCCAACTTCAAAAATGCAATTTGGATCAAAACCAAGCTTGGTAAATGCATCAATAGTAGCTTTCTCGGTAACGAATAAATAATCAGGAGCATAATATAAAGGATCATCACTATGCCCCTTAAATCTCATATGTGAATTAACACATGCATCAACATAGGCAAAGCTTGGAACTTTCACCTCCCTTGCACGCAAAATATAATCAAATGCACTACTATTTGCGCTGTGAGGTGCTCCTGTAAAAATTGCAGTTATATTATCAGGAATTTGAGAAGAAACCTTAAAACCGTGATCTTGTATGTATTTAATAGCTGAGTCTTTTGCATGTATGAAAATATCCTGCTCTTTTGAGGCAAGGGCAATAACACCATTTGCACCGCCTGGATTTTCTGCAAAACATAATATACTCATGATAAAATCATATCCAATATTTGCTCATTTTTAAGAGCTGACTTACCCGAACTAAGCAATTCTTGCTCTGCCCTAATGGCCTTTGATAAATTATCATATAGCCCGTATAAAGCCTCACCAGCGCCACTATCGCATATAAGCGCTTTATCGCTAGATATTTCCTTTGCACCATCTAAAGCGCGATGCCTAGATAAAGAAGATCGGCGTATTACCAACCCGCCTTGAATAAATTCCACGCGAGCTTTCGTACCCCATATATCAAGGCCAACTTCTCTATATTGATTAAAATCAAGCGCATGGGCATAAACACAAGCTCCATCAGCTAGCTCTAAACTAAAATCTATATTTACATCTCCATAGATCGGAAAAGAATCTATACTGTACCCCTTTCCTAAAGCTTTTGCCCAAGAAATATCACCAAATAAATAGCGGATCTGATCTATTAAATGTACCCCGTTATTACGTACGCCATTACCGTAAGTCATAAAAATAACTTGTGGTTTTCCAATGATCTCATCAATTTTATCTTTAAGCTCAATAACTGCTCTATCGAATCTTCGCCAATAGTTAACTTGCAATAAAATATTATTTTCTGTGCAGTAATCAACAATTTCAATGGCTTGATTAAAATCATAAGCAACAGGCTTTTCCATTACTATAGCTTTAAGGTTATAAAAGGGCTTAACATCCTCAATCCTGCCTTTTGGTGGGGTAGCAAGAACAAGGATTTGCGGTTCGTATTCGTATGAGATTTGCTCAATAGAAGTAAACTTTTGCCCTGCAATATCAGGATTACTATCAAACATTGCGCCGCAATCAAAATCAGGATGATCATTTAATGCATTGATATGGCTACTATATTTATAATATTTAGCAAGCTTTTTGTCTTTGGCATTTTGCATGCCCATTTTACCTAAACCTATTAACGCTGTTTTATAAGGCGCATTCATATTAACTAGCCTCTTTTTCCTCAATGCGAACAGGCTTATTAGTGCAATGAGCGTTAATCTCTCTAATTTCTGGTTTTTTATGCAATAATTCCAATATCTCACGTGTACCAAAATCAGTAGCGCCATAAATTGGCTCAAGCTCCTCATAAACTCTAGTGATAAAATCTAAATCTTCTAAATAATCAAGTTGGGTGCGCTGATCTGGTGCATATAAGCGCGGTGGAGCCATTAAGTGAATAATCCTATATTTATCAGGGTTTTCATAAAAATACAGCGATACATGCTCTCGAACTGCTTCATCTTGGATATTATTTGCAACCCAATTAAGATCTTTTGTACGAAATACTTGGACATCTGCACCTTGTGGATAGCTTAGCTTTGATGCGTTACTTAATATATCGCAGTCATTTTCAAGAAACATTGTAACACCTTGGTCTATAACATCGATATCAAGCAATACGCAATCACCTGTAACTTCAACAATTATATCACTGCCAATTTGTTTATGTGCATCAACTACACGCTGAAGCACATCTTGCTCACTACCTCTATGGCATTTAATATCACAAGATAAAGCGCATTTTTCCAACAAATCATCTTTGGAATCAATGGTCGTTGCTAGAATAATATCATCAATATTTTTACAAGCCTTTAAGCGATCAATAACCCTTTCTAATGCAGGCTTACCGTTAACATCTGCCATCATTTTACCAGGAAAACGCGAAGATCCCATACGCGCCTCAATACTTGCAACAATCTTAGGCTTATACATCTTTAAGATGCCTCCTTATATTCATAATCTCTAAGCGCGATGATATTATCATGCAACTTAGAAAATACATCTTCAATAAGCAATAACTCATTGTCTGATATATCATAAATGCAAGGCTCAAACCCTAGCATTTTATTATCCTTCATATCCTCAACCACGGGACACATGCCCTGCTTATACTCTACATCAGAGCCATTAAAAGGAAAACCATCACGCCCCATAGCTATGCGCTTTTGGAAGATTGGCAACATATAAAGAGGGGCAAGATAACCTTCAAAATTTGGCAACCCTTCTGCAACCAAAGCCTTAGAAAAAATTGAGCGCGAAACACCTAAAATATCGCTATCTATCTTCGCTGCCCATACATAATAGACATGACGGCAATTATCTCTAACTAATGGCGGAGAAATACCTTGAATATCAACCACCGCCTTTGATAAAGCATTAGATAACTTCTCGCGCCGACCAACATGAATCTCTATATCACCTAATTGTGCAAGACCAATAGCCGCGCTAAGCTCTGTCATTCGGAAATTATGCCCAAACATATTGGTTAAATCATCTATACCAGAAGGTTCGGCAACTGCCTCTGCATGATTACGAACCATTGCCAGCCTTTGCGCAAGATTATCATCATTAGTAGTACATATTCCACCCTCACCAGTATGGATATGTTTGTGATAATTAAGGCTAAATACGCCAATATGACCGATTGTTCCACAATATTGCCCATCATCAGTTCCTAGCGGAGCCTGAGCATTATCTTCTATTAAATAAATGCCATGCTCATCGGCAATGGCTTTGAGCTCTTTAAGACGGGCGGCATGACCAAAAATATTAGTAACTAAAATTGCCTTTGTGCGTGGAGATATGGCGGCCCTTACACAATCAGGATCAAGTCCGAAGGTTTCGCTTTCAATATCTGCAAACACAGGAACAGCGCCATAACCAATGGGCGCCATAGCTGTTGCCGACATGGTATAAGGGGAAATTATAACCTCATCCGCAGGGCTAATACCAATTGCTGCCATGCTTGCATAAAGACCTGAAGTATTAGAATTAACAGATATTGCATGTTTGACCTTAAATTTTTGCGCCCATTTTTGTTCAAATTCCTGAACTTTTTTACCTCCCCAAAATTTATCGTTCCAGCTTCCATAAAATCCAGAAATACAACCACTATCCATAACCTCCATAACTGCGGCTTTTTCTTTATCACCAATAGATTTATACGGTTTAAAACTGTCTTTTATAATTGGCTTGCCACCAAACAAAGCTAGCTCACTCATCTTGCACCCTCCATATTCATAAATGCACGCAAAGTATATTTACGGCTAGGATCGCGTATGCGCTCTATACTTAATGGAACAAAACCTGCGCGCTCTGCCAATATGGTAATTGAAGGCATGCTAAAGGCACTTAAATGCTCAACATAAAATTCTTGCCTGTCTGCACCTTCTTTTGCTGCTTCGCTACCATCAGGAAGCTCAACATATACAAGGCCACCTTTTTTAAGATAGCCCTTAGCCTTTGCGAGCATAGAAACAGGATCAAACACATGCTCTAATACTTTGTTAAAACTAATAAAATCATAACAGTTATTGTGGTTATCAAGCTCCATAAAATCTGCTTGAACGGCGTCAATGCCTACTATATCACGTGCATGAGTAGATTGAACGGGGTCAGGATCAACCGCCAAATACTGCCAATCAGGTCTTAATTTACGCATTTGATATAAGAAAACACAAAGCCCTGAACCAACGTCCATAACTGACTTTGGTGAATTATCAGGGAAATATCCATCCACATACTGTAAAATATTATCCACCCGCGCAGCATTATCAGAACTTTCATGTGGCAGATTTATAATATTATCAAAAGTGGCTTTCAGCTTATCACCATAAGTGGTTTGTGCATATTGTCCATCATAAAGCACCGTGTTATCAAAGCTGTTCCATGCCAAAAAATGACCACAGCGCGCGCACTCATATATTTCATGAAGATAATTATTTTCAATGGGGAAAAAAAACTTATCACCCTTTGCAGGCTTATCATAAGAAAACTTAAGACTAAAATCACAAGAGCCACATATGCATGTCAAATTTTTTTTCATATCGCTAAAACTTTCTAAAAGCACTCCTCTAGGAATAATTTGCAACTGATAAAATAAAATAAGAACTTGCTTTTGCTATTGGGAAGTTTCCCCTGCCCCATAAGTTCTTCTATTTTCTCTTTCTTAACATAGTCATATATTGGGCTATCTGATAATAAATCACCGCGCATTTGCTTACTATCAAGATTTATAAGATCATTTATAGGGATATTAAGTCCAACTTTACGACGATTATCTATAACGCTATCGGGAGCTATTCCCCTTACAGCCTCTCTTAGAACTGCTTTTGCTGCACCATTATTTATAAGATGGCAAGTCGGAAGTTTATTAGCATATTCGAATAGTTCCCTATCAAGAAATGGTGAACGATTTTCAATCGAAAAATACATCGCGTTACTATCATCTTCATGTAAAATCACTGGCGTGGCCTCGTTAAAAAGCTCATTTAACATACGGTTTTTTAGCAAGCTGTCAGAGCGGTAATTCACCTCAAAGAAATCCTCACGCCATGATGACGTAAGCAAACTTGCAAAATTATTAGCATCAAGATAGATATGACCGCGCTCATTAGGATTATTTATAAAAGTATCATAGTTTTTCAAATAGGGATTACGCACTATTGGCTGTATATATTTTTGCCAATTTGCTAAACTCTCATCGAAAAGATGTTTATTACCTTGAATATCATGCAAATAAAAAAGATGGTGATCATAATATCCAGAAAATAGCTCATCCGCCGCGCTACCGCTTATTGAAATCTTGTATCCCTGCTCTGCCATGGCCTGTTGCAACTGCCAATAAACGTAAAAAGTTGCGGTATATACAGGCGCATCATGATGTGAAACAAGATCACGCATATTCTCCATAAAGCCATCAGTTTTAAGATCTATTGAACTATGTTTAACGCCAAGCTCTTTGACTGAGCGATTAACCAAATCCTGCTCTTCATAGCGATTATCCTTATTAACGATAGTAAAACCGTGAACATCGTAACCTAATTCACGTTTAGCAATACTAATTAGCGCATTAGAATCTACGCCTCCACTCATACAAAATGCCAAGGGCACATCAGAGCGCAAGCGCAGATCTAAAGACTTTATCAATCTATCGCGCGTACCATCCACCGCATCATCAAAATCTATATTTTCATCTATGCCATATTTAACCTCCCAATAGCTATATTCAGAGCTTTCAAAATATTTGTTTATTTTAAGGCAATGACCAGCTTTAACCTCAAACACATCTTTAAAAAAATTCTCGGGCTGTTTATAAAGGCTTTTATATCCATTAACCAAAAAGCGTTTTAATTGATTTTCATTGAGCACAAACTCCGATCCTTTAAGAGATTTTATAAACTTAATTTCAGAGCCAAAAAACAAAGAACCCCTATCATCGCGGTAATAATAAAGTGGCTTTTCACCAAAGCGATCACGGCAAAGCAATAAATCCCCCGATACACTATTATACCAAGCAAATGCCCACATACCCTCTAACCTATCAAAAGCATCATCGCCCCAAAAGCTTAGTGATGCGGCAAGAACTTCAGTATCTGAATTTGTCTTAAACCTTAAGCCCTCTTTTTCCAAAATCTTACGAATTTCAATATAATTATAAATCTCACCGTTAAAGCTTAAAACATAGTCACCATATATAAATGGCTGAGTTGCGCGCTCATTTAGATCAATAATACTTAGGCGTGAATGAAGCAAAGTTACAAAATGACTTTCAGAAGGCTTTTGATAAGATCTAGCTTGCTGTGCATCAGGACCGCGACGACGCATCAAGGGCAAAGTATTATCTATCGCCTTTTGATTAAGCGGCACAGCGCCAATATATCCCGCAATTCCGCACATAGTTAATTATACGCTTTCTCGTTTTATCAAATGACCAGAAGCAATATCTTGCTTAAGAGTTTTACCAATTAAATCTTTAAGCTCTGCCGATGAAAACTCGGTTGAAGGGCGCGCATAAATCAAATCATCTTCACCTAGAACCTGCCCTGCGCGCAAATCATTTGCGGCAACAATGCCTTTACGCACAAGAAGGACTAAATCCTGCTCACAAGGCTGTACGAATTTACCCAAACTTCCCAAAGATTTTTTAATCAAATTTGCAGATTTTATAAGATGCGTAAGCTCTTGTGGCTCAAATGACAATGCATGATCATGAAAATCACGCCCCGTTTTTCTATCGGTAAAGTGAACCTCTATAATATTTGCTCCTAAAGCTACTGCGGTTAAACATGCTTCTGATTCTATCACATGATTGGAATAGCCAACATGTAAACCATAGCGCTGTGCCAAAAATGGTACGCTTAATATGTTAGCTTGCTCAATCGGCGCGGGGTAGGAGCAAATACAGTGCATAAGGGCAAGATTTTCTTTTGCTTTGTCCTCTCCAATTTCATCTTTTACCCAATCAACTGCCTTGTCTATTTCTTCAATATTGGCTGCGCCTGTTGAAATTATGAATGGCTTACCTGTTTGTGCAACTGCTCTTATCACGGGCTCGAAAGTAATATCACCGCTAGCGATTTTAAAAGCATTTGAGTGTTTATTTAAAAATTGAACCCAATCCTCACTAAGAGGGGTTGAGAAAAACTCTATCCCTGATAATCTAGCAAATTCAATCAATTCAAGGTGATCTTCTTGCGATAAGCTAAAGCGCTTTACACGTTCAAAACGTTCCATATTTTCTTTGCATGCGTAACGCTCTGGCGTGTAACTTTGAAACTTGACCGCATCCGCTCCCGTACTAGCGGCAAGACGGATAAGCTCTTTTGCATAATCAAGGCCCCCCTCATGATTTACACCAATTTCAGCAATTATAATTAGGTCCTGCGCGGGGTCTTTACCAAAAATATTCATATATATATTCCTTCCTAACATTAGGGTAGATCGTTAACCATATATCTGTATAAATCAAACAACCCTGTTCGCACCGTATTTATACCTTCAATAGCCGTCGGACAACAAGTAATACCACGTTTTTTCAATGCTTCAATTACTGTTTTTGAATAATGATTTGCCTGACCTTGCGGATAAGCATAATGACAATTATCAACCCCTGATTTTTCCTTTAACAATCGTAAGCTGGTATCAATCTCATAATCCAACTCATCTGCGCTTAATCCTGACATAATTGGGTGAGTGTGTGTGTGCCCTCCAACAACAAAAAGTGGATTATCATTGATTTCGCGCACCTGTTCCCATGAAAGTTTTTTATCCAACGGATCATCTGTGTTTTGCACAATATCAAGCCCCAATTCGTTATAGAGCCAATAAATAATTTCTTGAGGATTGCGACTTTCATCTGCAAAAATATAGCTACGCATTCTTTTCATAAGCGCTATTTTATCTTTTGCACTCGTAATATTTATTTTATCACCGCTCCATGGCAAAGTTAAATTGACCGTATTATCCCCTACCTCCTCAAGCGCATATTCTGCCTTATCCGTCCAAGACATTGTACCATTTTCAATAAAATCTGTTGTAATATAAAATATTGCAGGAAGCCTTAGATCTTCTAATATTGGTACAGCTACTGAATAATTATTCTCAAACCCGTCATCAAAAGTAATAGCAAATGAATTAGCAGGATATTCTTCACCGCTATTATGAATATTTATAATCTCATCAATGGATAAACATATGCCTTTAGATCTCAAATCCACCAACAAATCATGAAAAAAATCGGCTTCTATGTGTTTTCTTATGTAATTACGAACCTGATAATTATTATCTTTCACTACGCCATGAAAAAGCAAAATCAATAAACCATCTTTTGACAATTTATGAGAGATCATCTGTATATCTCCTGAACTTCTTAACACATATATCTTTTAGAACCGCTGGCATAAATGAATAATAACGCCCATTTTGGGTTTGTGCCGTAGATATGATTTTTCCTTGTCTATCAAAACGGTCAATAGCATTTAAAACCATTTTAACACAGCACTTAGTATTTTGCGCACGCAGTTGATATAAATCCATGTATTTTAATATTTCTATTGGCATTTTATCTATTATATCGCCTGTATCAAGAGATGGGGCAACCTCATGAAGACAAGTAACAATCTGATCAAATTCACCGTGGTATATTGCCCAAAGATGGGTATCAAGCCCGCGGTAATGCTCTGGATCACCACCGTGAAGATTGATAATTCGTCCTTTAAGCAAATTTATAATATCTGGTAAAATTTTACCTGTACCAAAGACAATAGCCAAATCAGGCGCATAATCTCGAATAAATGATAAGCATTGGCTATCATTTATATTGTTAACGCTAATTGTTTCAACAATGTCAGATATTGCAACGTCTTTTCTATCAAACCATATTTTTTTTTCATAGGCATTTTGCTGTGAAATATAATCATGATAAACATCAAACGGAGCAATTAAAGAGCGAGTTTCTACTACCGCCTTTACACTATCCCAAGTAGCAGCAATTTCTTGCACAAACTTAGTGTGGTGAGTGGTTTGCGTTGTTAGGATAAGCAGCTTCATATTATTACCTTGCTGTATATATAACTTACTGTATAGCGTGATAATGCAAAACGTAAGATGCCCTTTCAAAACTGAAGCCCATCTTCTCATAAAAAGCAATGGAATCATTATTCGCCAGTTGAGTGCCAACACGCATAACAGAATAGGATTTTTGAAGTTCTGCAATCATCTTTTTACCAGCACCTAGGCCTTGATAATTTTTATCAACAGCTATTAGATCAATAGTTGCTATTCCATCTTTTATTAAGATTTGGTTAAATCCAATAACCTTGCCATTTAATTCTGCTATTATCATTTCATCACCTCGCGCCCCAGAAAAATAATTTCCGGCCCATTCTTCTTTTATTTTATTGGCAATCTTATTATCAATAGATGGATCGGCATGAAACCGTGTTTTAGTAAATGAATTTGTAGCAATTTCTCGTACAACAGACTCATCTTTCGGCTTTGCTTTGCGAATCTTTATATCAGAGGGAAAAGTTATATTTTTAGCTCTATTTGCAATAAAAGTCACATTAGTATCAACGACATAAAAACCTTTTGTGCTAAGATTCTTCATAGAGATTATATCATCAACCCCTATCTTAGAATAAGCAAAGCAATGAGAGGGTAAATCAAATATATGCCCACTATCTGATTTTACATTAAAAACCGGAAGGGCGAAAATATCACTAAGCCATATATCTTTTTGTACCTGCAATTATCTAGACCTATCTACCCAGCTTTGCTTATTTCAGGCACAAGTTTTTGCGCCTTAATTTCTTCGGCTGCGAATTCCTTGTACCAATCTATATATTTGCGATAACCAATCTCCAGCGGATTTTGCGGATCAAACCCAATTAAATCGCGTGCTTTATCTATATTAAGCGTTCCACGATCAGGAGTTAAATTATCTTTTGGAATATATTCAACATCAATTGATGGGAAATGCTCGCGCACCATTTCTGCCATATCGGCAATTGCACGCCCTTTGCCATAAGTTATGTTCAAAATCTCATTTCTGGCATTCTCATTTTGAATGGACTTAACTACCCCTTGTATAAGATCTTCGATATAAGTAAAATCAAGACTATCAGAGCCATCACCATGAATTGTTACATTTTTGCCCTGCACAGCATTTTCAAGAAATATCTGCCCTACCCTACGACTAACGCAGCGCTCCCCATAAAGGGCAGAAGGTCGGATAATAGTATAGGGAAGATCAAAAACTTGGTTATAGGCAATAACCATTTTTTCCCCCGCATATTTCAAAGCTCCATAAATTCCAAGGGGATTGCAAATTGTATCCTCATTAACTTCATCAGTTTTGAAATGCCCATAAACCATAGAAGAAGAAAAGAATATAAAGTGATCGACATTGCCCCTTGCATAATCAAGCGCATTTTCAAGTGTACGCAGACTGTGATCAAAAGTGCTGTAAGGATCCTTATTAGATTTATTAGCGTGTGATACAGCAGCTAACTGTACAATAACATCTGGCTTTATATCGCCTAAAATATTATTCATTGCATGATATTCGCGCGCATCTTGTAAGTGTAGCGGTATCCCTGCGTCTTTCAGAAGATCAAGACGCTCATTTATCATACGGATATAAAACTCACGATTAACAATTTCCTCACGCGCATTACTAAAGGCATAAAGATTATTCACTTGCAAGCTATCAACTATATCAACCTGCGCACCAAGGGCTTTCATCTCAAGAGCCATATTATGACCGATAAAGCCAGCTCCGCCGATTATTGCGATTTTACGTCCCTTAATATCTATCATGCTGCTTTTTCCTCTTTTAAAATATCACTTATACAATCGGCTATATAATCCATATCATCAACATCTAAATGCGGGGCAACAGGAAGTGCAATTGAATTATCGCTTATAATTTCTGCATTCACATATTTCCCCTGATCATAACCATATTTGCTTTGATAATATGACATGCGCGGCACTGGTTGCGGGTAATATACACTTGTACCAACACCTCTTGTTTTAAGGCGCTCTATAAAACCTGTGCGCTTAGATGATAATGCACCTTGCAACACAAGAATTAGGCAATAATGACTATTTGCTACCTCGTCACTATTACTATCTAAAACATGCAAATTCGTCATTTCCAAAAGCCGCGCCTTTAAATGCTCAAAATTGGCTTTTCGCCGTGAAAGCATAGCAGGAACTTTATCAAGCTGCGTACAGCCAAGAGCGGATTGCATTTCGCTCATACGGTAGTTCATGCCAACGCCTGTTACATCATAAACCCCAGGTAATTTGCGCTGTGTATGTGTACGATCAACACTAAAAGCTCTAAAATTAGCAATCTCCCTAGCAGTGTTTTCATCTTTGGATACAAGCATACCCCCCTCACCAGTGGTGATATGCTTTACTGGATAAAAGGAATAACAACCAACATCACCCCATAATCCGACATGCTTACCCTTATAGATCGCACCAACAGCCAGAGCACAATCTTCGACAACCTTCAAATTATACTTATCTGCGATTCGCATTATCTTATCCATTTGCACAGGAATTCCTGCAAAGTGAACCAGAGTAATACCCTTGGTCTTTTGGGTAATGACGTCTTCGATTTTATCTATATCAATATTGCCCGTTTCAAGCTCGCAATCGACAAATACAGGCTTTGCCCCGACCAGCTCTATTGCATGTACTGTTGCCACATGGGTTTGCGCAGGAGCTATAACCTCATCGCCCTTACCAAAACCAAAATAAATAGAGGCAAGGTGAAGCGATGCCATACAAGATGAAGTCGTAACCGCATGACCAGCACCCATAAGAATTTCGAATTTACGTTCAAACTCAGCGCATTTGGGTCCATGCGTTAATATATGCCCTTTCAAAACTTCTATGACAGCGTTACGATCAACATCTTCTATCCAAGGGCGGCCAAAATGAATTTGTCTAATTTCTTCACTCATCAATCAATATAATTTCTTCTGTTTGTCCTGATTTTAACGCCTCAACAGCCGTCAAACACACATTCATTAAACGAAATTCATGTAAGGTCAATCCCTTATTATCCTTGCTTAAAATTGCTTTTACCAAATCATCTATAAGCTCTGCCTTAGAATTAGGCTTTGGCAAAAGTAATATTGGCTGTGCTTTTGGCTTTTCCTCGCTTTTATCTGGTATCTTTTGATAATCATCATAATTAAGCGGATCGCGATGCTTTTGCAAGCGCGCACCCATGTCATCAAGAATAAAAGTTGCTTTTGTCCCAAAAATTTTTAAAATATGCTGGTGAGGATGAACGCAGCCAAAGTTAGAGCTTAGCCTAGCAATCATTCCACTTTCAAATTGAAAACTAGAAACCGCATAATCATCATAGCGAAACGCGCTTCCCCTAGTAACAATCTTATTGCCAATACTGCTCACCTTATTAGGGTATTGCCCGGTAAGGTATAATATAAGATCAATAATATGAATCCCTCCGCCTTCTATGACCGAGTAATCATCAATATCTTTGCGCCACCCCTTGGTTATTTTGTCAATTCTACCATATAGATATTCCCCATCTATTGCATATATTTTGCCAAATTCACCGCTCTTAATCTTGCTTTTAAGCCAGCGAAATAACGGCGCAGTTCGCAATGGCAAATTAGAAACTATATGAATATTAGAAGATCCTAGCCATGCTCTATATATATCGCTTAGCTCATCTCTTGTGATACATAAAGGCTTTTCAACAAAAATATGCTTTTGCTGTTTAATTGCGTATAAAATCTGCTGCGCGTGATGGTGATCAAATGATGCCAACGAAACAATATCTATATCCTTATTATCACAAATACTTTTCCAATCATCTGTAATAATTAAATCACCATAAACATTTGCAATTTCTTTAGCTTTTTCAATATCTAGATCACATAAGGCCGATAACTCGCAAGTTCCATGAGAATTGTAATAACGCGCGTGTTGCTCTCCTACACCAAGCCCAATAACCGCAGATCTTAGCATTGCTTAACCCTCCAGCTATCGGGGCTATATTTGATGTGATCTTTACTCATATGTAGCAACCTATCATAATCTTCTCTAGTGTCTACCGCCATATCTATATGACTCATATCCTTTGGTTGAGTTACGCTAATAATTTTAAACTTATCAATATTACGGTAAAAATATGAAGTTACATGCTCCTTATCGCTATCGCTTAATTGATCTTGTGCCACCTCAAGCATAGTTTTAGCGCGTATAATCTCGACGCTGTGACCTTTGGGAAAACTGCGCGGGAAAACATTGGTTACTATATCCGCATTACTGCGGTCTATTTCAGCCATGCTTTGCAACAAAAGCGGAGGTATTAAGGGACTATCAGCACAAATACGCATCACCCAATCAATATTATAATAATTGATCGCATCACAAAAACGCCCAAAAACATCATTTAAAGAACCCCTAAAATGCTCTATCCCTTCTGTTTTTAAATAATCAACCAAAGGATCATCAGATCTTTCAATACTTGTTAGCACCACCGCATTATCAAGCCCTGCGCTATCTACTACATTGCGGATAATGGAAGTGCCGTTAAAATCCATCAAAACCTTTTTAGGCAAACGGTTAGAAGACATTCGCGCTTGAATAAAAACTTTTAAATACATATTTTATACATTTAGCCCTTTAATAAATATATTTATACAGATAATTAATTCCTGTATCTAATTTAGTAAAATTACCATCTTATTTATCATCGTTAATGGAATAATAAATGAAATCAATAAATAATAAAAAAGACACCCCATGGCTAGATATAACACATAACGGTAATAAAGCCATTTACGCAGGATTTATAAATAATTTTGAATATTTAATCGATAATATAAGTGATATGGATAAAGTTAAAGCCATCTTATTGAAAGAACATCTTTCATTTGGAGTAATTATTACTTTACCTAATTTACAAGTTGCTATATGTGACAAAACACAAAGCTATCCTGTGTATTATAATCTTAAAACCCAAAAAATATCCTATGATGTATCAGAAATAATAACCTGTGAAAATATTGATAAAAATGCATTATTAGAGTTTTCTATGGCAGGTTATACTTTAGGAAATAAAACCCTTTACAATGATATTAAACAGCTACAGGCTGGTGAAATACTCATATGCACCAACAAAGAAATTAAAACTATAAGATATTACAGATATTCCCCAAAACCTACTAAATCACCTAAAGCTGATAAAGAGTATATTGAGGAACTTGATAATATTATAAATAATTCTGTTAACCGCTCTATTGATCAGGCAGAAACTCGCCCAATATGTGTTCCTTTAAGTGGAGGGCTGGATTCACGACTAATAACCGCTAAACTTCATGAGCTAGGAGCGAAAAAACTTACAACATTTAGCTATGGGCTTAAAAACAACTTCGAAGCCAAAATGGCAAAAAAAGTTGCAAAACAAATAGGTGTTAAGTGGTTTATGGTTGAGGCTAAACCTAAAAATGCACAAAAACTATATAATAGTTATCTACGCAAAGACTATACTAATTATGCGCATGGTCTATCAAGAATTCCAAGCTATGTTGAGTTTGAAGCATTACATAATATTAAAAGCAATAACCTGATACCTGAAACCTCTATTATAATAAATGGGCAAACCGGCGATTACATATCAGGGGGGCATATTCCCGCATGCCTTTATGAAAATGACTTACCAAATAAAGATGATATGTACGACTATATCATAGATAAGCATCTCTCACTTTGGGGCAATCTAAAAACCCCTGAAAATATAGATATATTAAAACAGAATATATCAGAAATATTACCACCATATGATGAAAATAAATCGCTAAAAGATAATCTGATAAGCCAATATGAATCATTTGAATGGCAAGAGCGTCAATGCAAAATGGTAGTAAATGGACAAAAAGCATATGAGTTTTTCGGATATAGCTGGAGCCTTCCCCTGTGGGATAAAGAATTGATGGACTTCTTTGAAAAATTACCTTGGGAATTAAAATATAAACAAAATTTATTTAAGCAATATCTTAAACAATATAACTATAAGGGGGTTTTTGATTATTCTTCTGCTGAACCTAAAATATGGAAACCTCAACAATATTGGATTGTTATAACAGCTAGGATAATTGGTATATTAAAATCTGCTAGAGCAAAGGAAGAGTTTTATAAAAAAATGTCATATTATGGTGATATGCACTGGCAATACGCCTTGTTTGGCAAAGCGTTGTATGATAAACACCATAAAAATCTACGAAATATGGTATCTCTTGCTGTGCTTGATTTTTTAAATGAACAAGCTATAGATTTTCCTGCAAAAACAGATTGATTTTACTAACCGTCTCTGCTTTTCTCTAATATATAAGAAGAAAGAAAATAAATGAGAAAATATTCAAAGAATATAGCTGTTATAGGCTGTGGTTACTGGGGGAAAAACTTAGTACGAAATTTTCATGAAATCGGTGCTTTATATGCTGTTTGTGATAAAAATAAAGAACAAGCAAATAAGTTTGCAAACATGCATAATGTTAGGGCTTTATCAGTCGATGAAATAATGCAAGATAGCGATATTAAGAGCGTAGTAATATCTACACCAGCAGCACTTCATTATAAACTTGCAAAAAGAGCCCTTGAAAGTGGTAAAAATATATTTGTTGAAAAACCTTTATCTTTAACAGTTCATGAAGGCGAAGAGCTTTGTGAAATTGCTAGGAGCAGATCTTTAATATTGATGGTCGGGCACTTGCTACACTATCATAGTGCATATATAAAGCTAAAATCTATTATAAAGGGTGGGGTACTTGGTGATATTCGCTATATTTACTCAAATCGCTTAAACCTCGGAAAAGTTCGCCGTGAGGAAGATATATTATGGTCATTTGCCCCGCATGATATTTCTATGATCCTTGATATAATGGAAGAAACTCCTAAATCTGTTAGTGCATTTGGTGGTTTTTACCTGTCTAATAAAATTGCTGATACAACAATAACTCATTTATCATTCTCAAATGGCAAAAAGGCTCATATTTTTGTATCATGGCTTCACCCTTTTAAGGAACAAAAGCTCGTAGTAGTTGGCTCTAAAGCTATGGCAGTATTTGTTGATGGAGAGCCATGGGATAAAAAATTACAGCTTTATAAACATAATATATCAATTACTGATGAAACATCTGCACCATTGATTAATAAGGCTGATGTTGAATATATTAAATTAGAGAAGAATGAACCACTGAAAAATGAATGCACACATTTCCTTGAATCTGTAGAAAATAACACTACTCCAAGAACTGATGGCGAGGAAGCTTTGAGGGTTCTTAAAGTTCTTGAGGAATCAGCGAACGAGATTATAAGAAGTAATGATTAATAATAAAGATAAGAATTATAATAAAGATAAAGATTATTTTGTGCATGATACCGCGCTTATTGATGAGGGGGTAAGTATTGGTGAAGGCACAAAAATTTGGCATTTCAGCCATATTCTTGGAAAATGCATAATAGGTAAAAACGTAGTTATTGCCCAAAATGTTATGATTGGGCCAGAAGTCACAATTGGCGATGGCTGTAAGGTTCAAAATAATGTTAGCCTTTATAAAGGTGTAATGCTTGAGGAAGGCGTTTTTTGTGGTCCTTCTTGTGTTTTTACAAATGTAAAAACCCCGCGCGCAATGGTTGAGCGCAAAGATAAATTTTTGGAAACACCTGTTGGTCGTTGGGCGACCATTGGTGCTAACTCAACAATTATTTGTGGTAATAAAATTGGTGCTTACTCTATGATTGGTGCAGGAGCCGTTATAACAAAAAATGTTCCAGATCATGCTGTGATGGTTGGTAATCCTGCAAAGCAAATTGGCTGGTGTAGTCATAGCGGTGAAATATTAGATGAAACATTGACCTGCCCTCGTGAAAATCGTAAATACAAAATTGTAAGTAACCAATTACAGGAAATAAAATAATGGGCGCGCAACCAAGATTAAAAGCAATTGAAGATAATATTGCCTTCATAGACCTTAAAGCCCAACAAGATCAAATCACTGACCCCATTCATACGGCAATAAATAAAGTCCTTGCCCATGGTAAGTATATTATGGGACCAGAAGTTATTGAGTTTGAAAAACAATTATCAGAATTTTGCTCTGTAAAACATGTTATTAGCTGCTCTAGCGGTACTGACGCGCTTATCATGACATTACTAGCATTAGATATTAAAGCTGGTGATGCTGTATTTGTACCATCATTTACATTTGCTGCAACTGCTGAGTCAGTAGCCGTTTTAGGGGCTACTCCAATATTTGTCGATGTTA
>JALTAZ010000005.1 GCA_027075555.1 Micavibrio sp. | reverse complement strand
ATCGCTCTTTCACTATTATTCTTAAGTGGAAAAACGGAGAGACTACGCTATCAGATATTCTTTTCTTCAAAATCTCAAAATGCGAGGTCTGAAATATAAATGAAGATCACATACACATTAAGTAGCTACCTTGCAAAAAGATATGCAATAAATCTGCTCATTTTATTATTGGGATTGCTCGCTGTTATATATCTTTTCGATACGGTAGAGCTTATCCGCAGAGCTAGCAAACGTGGCGATGTGCCCATTACCCTGCTATTTCAAATGAGCCTGCTTAAACTGCCCGAAGTTGGGCAAACCATATTCCCTTTTGCCGTGTTATTCAGCGCAATGTACACATTTTGGCAACTTACAAGACAATATGAGCTTATAGTTGTAAGAGCCTCTGGTTTTTCGGTATGGCAATTCCTTTTGCCCATATCTGTAGTTGGTATATTATTCGGAGTTTTACAAATGGTAGTTATAAACCCTGTTGGCGCAACTCTCATTGGTAAATTTGAAGAGCTGGAAAGAACGCACCTTAAAAAACAAAAAAATCAAATAGCTGTATTTCAAGAGGGGCTGTGGTTAAAACAAGCCATATTGATTGAAGCAGAAATACCAAAAGAACAAATGGGCATTGAAAAACCCGATCTAATAGAAGGATATGTTATTGTGCATGCTCAAAAAGTGGTACAGCCTGAATGGAAACTTAAAAATGTTACAGTTTTTTACTTCACAAGAACGAATGACTTTTTGCAACGAGTCGATGCAAAAAGTGCACGGCTTGACAAAGATTTTTGGATTTTAAAAGATGTTATAATACATAAAAATGGCTTTTCTCGCGAAAATGATAATAATTACAAAGTTCCCACCACTTTAACAATTAACGATATTCAAGAAAGTTTTTCATCACCTAAAAGCATGTCTTTTTGGAAATTACCTGCATATATACAAACTCTTGAACAAGCTGGATTCGATGCTACGCGCCTAAAAGTTTACTATCAAAGCCTGCTATCACAGCCACTTATGTTTTGTGCCATGATATTGATTGCCGCCACCGTTTCCATGCGCCCGCCAAGATCTAAGGGAGCCTTTGGAATGATTGCCAGCGGTGTATTTATTGGATTTTTGGTCTTTTTCCTTTCCAATTTTTTGCAAACATTGGGGGCATCACAACAAATCCCAGTATCTCTGGCCGCATGGACACCCGCCTTAATTGCATTTTTATTAGGGCTGTCTGTTATGATGAATATTGAAGATGGCTAAAAATTAAGAAAATAATACACATGATAATTTATTTTATATGCATTAACTAATTGATAGTAAATAGATGTTATTTATTATATCTCTTGCTGAGTTTTTTCTACATTCGCACCTGATAGGATATTAAGAATATGCAACGTAAAATTAGTGACACGTATATGACAAAGAACAAAGGTAAAAAAGGTTCTTACCTAATATTAATGTTACTATCTACACTATCATTGGGGGCATGCTCAGGAACGCAAAAGGGCAACATCATTGATGCAGGAAACACAATATATGACCCTTATGAGAATATAAACCGCAAAGTAATGTCCTTCAACCTAGCGGTTGATCATGCGATTATAAATCCTGTAATAACTGGATATAGAAAAATTACTCCAAAGCCAGCGCGCACAGGGCTTCGTAATTTCCTTCGCAACCTTAGAACTCCGATAAATCTTGCTAACCAAATATTACAAGGCGATGTAAAGGGTTCTCGCGATACAATTTTAAGGGCAATTATAAATACAACTGTTGGTGTTGGCGGTCTATTTGATGTGGCCGGATATGAGGGCATTGAATATGAATTCGAAGATTTTGGTCAGACTCTTGCCAAATGGGGCGTTGGACACGGCCCTTATATGGTTGTTCCCTTTATTGGCGCCTCTTCCTTCAGGGATTATGGAGGTTTTTTCGTTGATTCTTTGGCTGATCCAGTACGCATATACTCATTTAACATTGATGAATATGAAATATATTACTCAAAATTTGGTTTAGATTATCTTGATATCAGGGATTCTTTATATGATCCTTTAACTGAGCTTGAGAAAAGCTCATTCGACTATTATGCCGCGGTGAGAAGTACATATTATCAACATCGCAATGCTTTGGTAAATGACAATGACATATCTGAAAACCGTCAAATTCCTGATATTCCGGTGTTTGATGATGATTTTTAGAGTGTTTTTTCAAGACATAATATAAAATATTGATTTTATGTATCAAAAATATAAGATTTTACGAATTATTCTGCCATTGTAGATATAATAAGTTTGTGAAACTGTGAAATAATAAGATTATATATGGAGAGAATCTTGCTTAGTAAAAAGAATCTATTATCACTTGCGGCAATTACTTTGTTTTCTTCACCTGCTTTGGCAAATAATACTCACCAAGAATATGCCAATACAACATATCAAGCAAGTAATATAATATTTACTTCGCTGGAAAATGATCAAATAGCTAATAACGCAAAATCATTTATAGAAAATCTAGCAGAAGAAGGGCTTAGCTTTTTAGAAAATAAATCCTTGAGTAGTGAGCAAAAGAAAGATGCATTTAGAAAAGTTTTAAAAAATAATTTTGATATGAAAACAATTGGCCGCTTTGCCTTGGGTAGATATTGGCGAACTAGCTCTAAAAAACAAAGAAATGAGTATTTGAACCTATTTGAAAAAATGGTTGTTGATGTCTATTCACGTCGTTTTAGCGACTATAATGGGGAAGGTTTTGTAGTCTTATCATCAAGGCCTCAAGGAAAATCAGATGCCATCGTTCTTTCACAAATAATCCCCGATAATGGCTCTAAAGTTAATGTGGAATGGCGCGTACGCAAAAAGAAAGACGGGTCACTAAAGGTTGTAGATATTATAGTTGAAGGCGTTAGCATGTCCCTTACCCAGCGATCTGACTTTGCCTCTGTCATACAACGCGGTGGAGGAAATTTAGATGTTTTACTTGCACATTTAAGATCAAGCCAACTATAGCCCCCGACAAACTAAAATTTGCAAATTCTCTGCTGCTATAGCTATCCCCAATAATATCTGCGTAGTGTGTATACTGCACATCATGAGATATTTATCAGACATACGCGCACCCAAGCAATTGATTTTGCTAAAAGCGCCGAGAGCAAGTTGAAGTCACAGCTATAGCAACTTGCATTTATTTTATGACTTTGTTGCCGCGTTCCTTACGTAAAGTTACTTACTTGCGCTTTGCCACTTGCGCCTTTGCATAAAATAAAGCCAAATTACTACACTTCTCATATATACTTAGCAAAATAAGCACATAACATTACTCCACCATTGGAGAGTAAATATACAAATAAATTATAGATTTATATATATATCATTTATTAATTATAGCTTCATCAACCAATGTCTTACCGCTACGATCCATCATACTACGGATTTGAGCATTAGTCATATTAACACCGCGATACATCTTACCAGATAATTCTGCGGCCGGATCGCCTGCTGTTTCATGGAATGTGCTAACAGTAACCCCCATCCAACGCATTATATTATTAGGTATTGCATCAACAAGTTTAAAGGTTGATAAGCCAATCATATAAACAATAATTACATATAATATTGTAAAGAAAAGCTCATCTATAGGGCCTCTTAAAAGAGCAGTTGTATTATCCAAGTTAAATGAACTTAAATTTGATATCACACCTATACCCGAAGCCGTAAGGGTTGCTGGTGTTGCACCATAATTCCCAAGTGGAGCAGTATATCTATTTATCTCTGCCTCAATATCAGATCCCGAAGCTGCATAAACAAGAAGTTGGTAAGAATTATGAAGCGTATCAACCAACGCGGCAAATATGGATATACTGAACACAAATGCAAATATTATCAATATTGGTCTAAGGAAAATCTCAAACAGCAGAAAATAACCATTCGTAGCCCAAGGTCCTGGAAGCCCTTCCCCATCAATTTTAATATGCGCCAATGCCCATAAAGGCATTGCCAGAACCGCCTCAAATATACCTTTTATCCAACCACTAAATGCAAAGAAGAAATAAATAAACGGCATAATAGGCAACACATAATATAAAATAAACCCAATACTCATACCCATCATTCCAATGCGGAACATAAATCCAGATACAGTTGCCGCAAGAGCCTTAGAGCCAGCATCATCAATAAACTGCCCAGCTCCCTGACCAACAACGCCAACAAAAAGATTTCGTACAGCGGCATCAACCATTCCCTTACCCAGTCCACTTAGCATAGCAAGAGGATAAACACCTTTATTTTCAACAATATCAAACACCCCATTAGTTCCAAAAACCATATTTATTGCGTTAACAATTGCGTTATTTGAACTTTTAATAAAAGGTGTTTCTTGAGCAGATGAGATATTCCAAAACTCAAAAGCACCATAAAGCGCCGCCGCTATATATTGATCACCAGGACGTGGCAGATCAGCAAGTTTACCACTACCTAATCTAGGGTTAAACCGCTCTGCATATGAGGGATTCTTATCAACAATGTTATGCTGCGCGGCAATTTGCTCCATCACTTTAGGATATTTATATGGACGAGGAATATTTTGTACTGCCGCGCCATATATACCATTTATCTCTGCTAGTTTATTATACCAAAGAGCCGCACCCGCCCAACCTCTTTCTCTAATCTCATTAGGCATAATAAGAGAGTTTATATAAGAAGGATCATCATAATATGACAAGAATGCAGCATCAACACTACCGCCAATATAGCTAACTGGTGAAGCACCACTCCAAGTCAGCAACTGACCATTAAGAGCCGCTTTATTTATTGCGTTTGTAATTTCTAAGGCGGCTCTAGCATTCTCAATATTCAACCACCTAGTATTATTTGTAAAAGGAAAGTTAATACCCGCACCACTTATTGTAGGAAGAGTAGCCGCCAAGTTAGGAGTGTTCGGCGTTCCAGAGATCGGGTTATTTAGGCATGTAGTGTCCTGATCATAAGGCAACGTTGCCTGCATCATACAATACGGAATTTCCGTCAACATTTCACTGGCAAAAAGAAACTGATCTATATTAAGCCAATATACCTGCTGAACCGACATTCCAGGATCACCTGCTGGCGCAGGCCCTATCACAAAAGGATCAAGCGAGCTTACCTCAAACTTCATCTCTCCGCATGTTGGCTCAACATTACCCAACTCATCATACTCACCGGGAGGATCATTCAAGTTAGTTGCCAGACCTCCTGGAGGGTTACGATGACCAAATCGCAAAATCACATCATTATACCTAGAAAACTCAACAGCAAGAGAAAAATCTATAGGAAGGGCAGATGAATCATAATATGGCAAGTAATTATTCGTAGTTCCACCCATACTGTTATACGGGGCACTACCCCCACCAATCAAATTAACCGGCGTAGTATCATCAGAATGCGGTCTTACAACATAAGGATATACATCAATACCGTTAATTATCTTCTCGGCATACATACACATACGAACAATATACATAAACTGCGTTAATGTAGCTAATTCAGGAACATTAGGAAGAGAAAGCATTAAATCCCCCTTACCTAAAAGACTGCTTGCGCTAACCCCTGAAAGAGTTGATTGATCTACAAATCCAAGCCATGCATTCGTAGCCATATTAGAGCCAAATTTCGCTACTGATAAAGTAATTATCTGAGCCATATTTATGCCATCATTATTCGCACCACCTAAACCTAAATTCATCGGTGCAATTAATGCAAAAAACACAATAAGTCTTGGAATAAACCACGCTCTGTTAAAACGTTGACCAAAAGGCGTTCCTGATGTAACTGTCTCCCCAACTATTGCAACTATGGTATACATAATTATTAAACCAGCAACAAAAGCTATACCCAAACTATAAAATGCCAGCATTTGATGTAACGCTATATGAAACGGTGTAGGAAATACCGCAGGAGTAAATATATTATTACCTCTAATATCCGTACAAGTAACAGCCGTACCAACACAAGAACCAAAAAAACTTGTCGTTGAACCACCCAAATTCCGCACCGCGCCGAAAACCTTATCTAAGACAACAAATGCTATATCTTGTGATGGTGAGATAGTTGATGAAGTAAAAAAATTCGTCCATGAAACAGTATAACTATCAAACCAGTTAGAGGCTAAAACCGGCATTGTTATAAGTGATGTAAATAGCAAAACAAACTGAAGTGCAAGAATAACCAGACCCACCAATATCACATAATATAGTACAACCTGATCTATATGCTTTTTGGAATAAACTAAGTTACGACCAGCCTCAGAAACTGCATGGCGAATACCAAATTTACCATAATTAGAGGCATCTAAATAAGGGTGTCCTTTGGGTAAAAGACCTATATTATAATATAAAACAGCAATTACACTTGCTAAAAAGCTAAAGCCTGTACCCAAGAGCTCCCTAAGCCTGGGCAAAAACCCTGGCATAACTGCATATCTAGCTAATTTTGTTGTTCTTATCGACATACACCATTATCCATCTTTAAGCTTTCGGCTTACCAATAGCAGCTTGAGAAACAGCCTGCACCCCTGAACCAATCTGCCCAAGAGCCTGCTGAGAACCCATGCTAGCTCTCGATACAAGATTAGCCGCAGGGTCTTCTCTCTGATCTCCAAACGTAGCAACACTTTGCCCCATCCATCTAAGTATGTTATTAGGCATAGTATCAACTAATTTAAAAGATGACATACCAAGCATATAAACTATAATTGCGTAAATAACTGTAAAGAAAAACTCATCGACTTCTGACCTCATATATGGAAGCACATCTCTAGCAGTTAAGATTTCAGATTGAAGGTCAAAACCGCCAACATTTTCTGTAACCATGCTAAATATACTGTTAAGCACACTAACCAATGCGGAATAAGTAGAAATACTGGCCAACATGCCAAACACTATTAAAATGGGGCGTAAAAACACCTCAAATATTAGAAAATATCCATTAATAGCAGCCTGTCCCGGCAACCCTGTTCCATCAATTCTTATATGTGCCAAAGCCCATAATGGAGCGCCAACCATGGCTTCAAATATACCTTTTATCCAACCACCTACGGCAAAGAAGAAATAAATAAATGGTAAAAATGGCACAACATAAAACATGACAAATCCTACAGTTAGCCCCATCATGGCAAAAGTAATTAGAAAATTAGATGTAATAGACATAAGGTCTTGAGCAATACCAAAACCACCAATAACAGTTGCCAACCCCGCATAACTCAAAGAGCGGATCGCGCCTTCAACCAATGCTTTACCCGTCCCCGACAGTTGAGCAAGCGGATGGGTGTTGCTAGCCTGATTAGCGCGCATATTGTACAAGCCCGAAAAACCAAAGAAATATTTTATAAAGCCTATGATAGGGTTATTATTGCTAGACATTTCAGATTCAACCCCAGAGGCTCTACGCCATTGATCATACGCGTAATAAAGAACAGAAGCAAACTCAAGGCCATATTGCTTATCCAAAAGAAGAGCAATATTATCAACACCTGCTGCAACAGGCTTAAAACGATCTTTTACCAAAAGCGTTGCATCATATTTAGATTTAACGGCAGATACCTGCTCTAATATAGCAGGATAAGCCGAAACCATGGGAGCAGCAAAAGCTGCGGCGCTAACTTGACCGTTAAGCTGAGCAACCCTGTTATACCATATACCAGCACTAGCCCACCCCCTAGAATATAGCGCATCAGCACTAGGAGCCGTGGCATTATAAGGCCCGCCCCATAAACCAGAAGCAACCGCGTTCAACACAGCCGTACTTATTGTGCCCTCTACCCTTGTTTTAACTTTATCATTTAAATTAGATACATATATATCATTAAGATCAATAGCATCTGTAGGAGGGCCAACAAGAACCCCTGGAAGGCCATTAACCTTATCATCTGCTAGCTTTACATAGCGCCTTTGCATAGGTACCGCAGTAGACGCCGGAAAACCTGGACCACCATCAACACCAACCCAAATACTAGTACCCGTATCATCATGCCATAAATCACGAACTAAATGAAAATAACCCTCCTGTATAGTTCTTACATAAAGATCTTGATCAGCCAAATTAGCCCCATCAGTAAATGGTATTGTTACCTCACCGCAAATCGCGCTAACCCCATCATGACTCGAAGCATATTTCGTTTTATCCCTCACACCAAAACGTATTTTCATATTTCTCATATTCTCAGTAGATGCCGCCTTAGCTGCCGCGTAATTCAAGGTGCCGGTAATTTCTAATGAACTCAAACCTGAAGTATCTGAAAGGAGCAAATAGGCCTTCACCTGTTGATCCGGAGGAAGAGAAACAACCTGTAGCTGCTTACGATGATAATAATCATAGACATATTGGCACGTTTTTGCCACATACATAAATTGGGTTAACTCATCTAATTTAGGAACATTAGGCGTTGAGATCAATTGCTGACCCGAACCAAGATAGCTTGTAGTCAGTGTATCGTTAAAATACCTCCAACCATTTGTAGCAAAAGCAGACCCAAACTTGGCTGCATATAACACGATATATTGAGATGAATTTAAACCTATTGTTAACGGCATCAATAAACCAAATGCCACCACAATACGAATAGGAGCCCACGTTTTATTAAAACGTCGCCCAAAAGGTGTTCCACTTTGCATAGTTTCACCGATAACCACAGCTACGAAGTAAGACATAACCATAGTCGCAATAATCAGCAGAGCCGTATTATAAACGCCAAATAAAGCATGAAGCCCCTGATGAAACGGCCATGGAAACATCAAAGACCCCTGAGGGGCAAGTGGCGAAAGCTGAGCAACATCCGTGGCACTAACCAATGAAAACAAAGTAGAAGAAGTTGGCGTCAAAGCATTCCCCGCACTATCTTGACATATAACCCCAACATCACCAACACAAGACTCAAAAAACCCCATACCTGCCGGAACAGTTGTGGCTCCAAGACTAGGATGCGGAACACCAAACACCATATCTAGCATCATAAACGCTATATCCTGACTTCTAAATCCAGGATTAACAATAGTGAAAAATTGTGCCCAGCTAGTAGGGAGCGCCATAGCAGGTTGCATTATAAAAACCGAGAGCAAAGCAAATATCTGCACTAGAAATATAACAACTCCAACAATTACTGCCAAGAACATCACTATTTGGTCTATATTTTTTAAACTAAAAGTAATATTGGAAGCCGCTTGAGCAATAACATGGCGAACACCAAAACGACCAACATTATTCGGCATAAGATATGGGTGGTTCCTGGGTAACAACCCAACCATTTGGTATAAGGAAGCTATAAAAAATGGTATATATCCAAACCCGCCAAACACCAATGACCGCACTCGAGGCATTATTTCAGGCATCGCAGCATATCTAAAAACATTTTTTGTCAATGATAATCCTGACATTACTCCCTCTTTCTTAACTCTTAATACCAATCAACTTAAGTATCCTATTACAAATCAAAACAATTCCTTATAGCTTATAGGTTAAAATAACAAACCCAAAATATATCAGCCACCCTTCTTAGCCGCAGCCGCAGCCGCATCATCAGCACCACTAATCGCCTTGCCAATAACATTACCCAGCCCTCCCGTAGCACCACTAATCGCTGTAGAAGCCTGATTACCTAGAGTCATCGCCCCAGTAGTAGCATAACGACTAATGCTATCAACTTGATCTTGGGCAATATCTCCATATGAAGAAACCCCTGCACCGGCCCAACGCAATATATTGTCGGGAATCTTGTCTATTAGCTTAAATGAAGCTAGTGCAAGCATATAACAAATAATTGTATATATTATTGTAAAGAAGAACTGATCCAAAATACCTCTTTGATGCTGAATAAACGCAGTGGCAGGAGGCGTTCCAACAATATCATCAACCTTAGTAAATCCAGCAGCATTAACAGTTACCGTATCCCATACAATATTTAATATTCTAACCTGCGCAGAAAATATTATTATTGCCGCTAATAAACCAAAAACCGTAAGTATGGGTCTAACAAAGATTTCCAGTATCAAGAAATAACCATTAGCCGCAGAATCACCCGGCAAACCATCACCATCTATACGCATATGCGCTAAAGCCCACAAAGGAACACCAAGCATCGCCTCAAAAATGGCTTTAACCCAAGAGGCCACTGCAAAATAGAAATATAAAAACGGCAAAAACGGTAAAACATAGAATAAAACAAAACCAGCCGTCAAACCAATAAACGCTACCGCAGAAAATACCTTACTAGCAGACTCTGCAAAACCGGCTATTCCACTATTCTTATCAATACCGCGAGCCACCCCACCTACGAACGAAGAAACAGAAGTCCCTGCAATACCAAGCACAGCCGAATTTATCAACCCCTTACCCACAGCAACTAACTGCGCCATAGGGTGCATATATTGATTAGCCCCGCGTATGTTCATAAGCCCAGTAGTCCCAAGCAAAAGATTTATAGCATTCAAAAACACATTCTCAGTCGGCGCCTTATCCATATCGTACCCAAACTTACCATTATTCTTAGGATTCCAGAACTGAAAGACTCGATAAAGAGGCAATGCTATTTGATCTAATGCCCCTTCCCCCAACGAAGTTTTAAATTTCTTTTGAGCAGAGTTTTCTCCATCCGCCTTAACAGAGGGCTGAAATAACTCCAGATTAGTAGTTCCTTGTGAATTTTGCTGCCTGAATTTGCGCACCTCTTCCATTATCAGCGGATATTTATCCATATATGGAATATTACGCACAGCATCCATCCAACCGCCATTAATTTCAGCTATTTTATTGTACCATATACCTGCTCCACCCCAACCACGACTTTGTATATCTGCACCATAATTCGCATATATTGAATTGCTTACATAATTATCCCATGCACTAATAATCGCAGGTTCAACAAAATTGCTAGTATAAAAATTGGAATAATAAGCCCGCCCATTTGCAGAAGGATCTTCTGTCGTACAGTCAAGCACTTCAAATTCAAAATCCCCTTCAATAGATAGAGGATCCCCAGTACTTGCCTCCGTTCCATTGCAAAACGCTTCTTTCTTTACCGCATCTTTCTCAACAGCGTTTTCTACCAAAGTTCTAGATAACCGCCTTAACACAGGAGCATTAAACCACAGATCAAGCACCATCTCATAATAAAATCTTTGCATCTCATCTGCACCACCCCTACCAGCATAAGATCCACCTGGATCAGTTAAATCTGTTATAGGGATTCTTATATCGCCACATAATGGCTTCACATTTCCTACATCACTTGTATATACAGGATCACCACTACCAACGATCCTGTACTCACCAAAACGTATCACAATATCACCGCCATAAAAAAAGCCAAGGGCACTCATCGTCCCCGCAGCCCAATAAGGAACAGTAGCAAGATCTTGTATCCATAAAAGCGAGCCTGGGATACCATAAATAGGCGATGTACCGATATTACCCATAACCAACCCCGCCGTATTCGGCTTAACCAAAAATGGTTGTATCTGGAAATACCAAGGATCAGGAAGCCCCGCAGCGGCATAATTGGCACTTATATCAGGGTAAGGAGCCCCGCCCCCACGAGTTTTATTTGGCAAAAGCGGTGCGCCAACCGCCGCACCATTTAAGCGATGATAAGCATATGCACAAGCATGAACCAAACTCATAGCCTCAAGAAGAGGTGAAAAATCAGGAGCCTCAGGCAACACCAGATAAGAATATCGCTCACCAAGAGGTACCCCATTACCACCAAATAGTGAATGAGATGCCACAGAGCTATTAAAATTGATCCAACCATTAGTAGCCAGACCTGAACCATATTTCGCAGTATAAAGAACGATATACTGACCCGAGTTTAGCCCATAGCTCACAGGCATTAAAAGACCAATAGCAACCACAAGCCGTATAGGAACCCAAATATTTTGAAATCTTTGACCAAATGGAGTGCCAGATACGGCAGTTTCAAGAACCACTACCACCATAAAATATAAAAAGATCAACACCGCTATCATCAACAAGGCAGTTGAGTAAAACTGAAACAAACCATGCAAAGCGGCATGAAATGGCAACGGCATAGCAAAAAGCGTGGCATAATCAGTGCAATTTGCCGGAACTGTTATCGAACAAAAAATATTCGGGACACCAAATATCTGATCCAACAAATTAAATGCTATATCAAATTGCGGAGCAGCAGTATCGAACGAAGTTGCAGAAGATTGCGTAACAAACAAGGCATATATGACCAATGCCAACTGCACAAATATCAATACAAGACCAGCCAACATCGCAACAAATATGATTATCTGGTCAATATTATTACGGGAAAATTTTAAATTACGCGCAGCTTCCGCAACCACATGACGGATACCAAAACGTCCTATATTATCAGGCCTCAAATATGGGTGATTAAGAGGAATAAGGCGAACAATACTATAAACCTGCGCCATAAGAAACGGAATATACCCAAATCCTGACGTGAATAGCTCCCTTAACCTAGGAACTATTCTTGGCATTGTAACATAAGTAATAACTTCTTTTGCCTTAATGTTTTGCACTATACTCACTCACCACTTTATAAAACATAAAATATTCATAACACCATAATTACGGCGAATTTTAGATAATTACGAATAATATTAACATCATTTACACATAAAAAGCGAGTTTTTATGTAATATTTTGCAAATTTTCTTTTACAGAACACATAAAGATATAGTGGTAATATAAAGATATAGTGGTAATATATTATAAAACAGCTATCCCGCCTTATGTAAGGGTCTGTATTTTATACGCTTTGGCGTATCTGCATCATGCCCCATACGCCTGCGATAGTCTAGTTCATAATCTTGATAATTACCCTCAAACCAAGTGACTTGCGAATCGCCTTCAAACGCAAGAATATGAGTAGCCAAGCGATCCAAAAACCAGCGATCATGAGAAATCACCACCGCACAACCAGGAAAACGCTCTAAAGCCTCTTCTAAAGCGGCTAAAGTTTCGGTATCCAGATCATTAGTAGGCTCATCAAGCAATATCACATTCGCCTCATTACGAAGCATTTTTGCCAAATGAACCCTGTTTCGTTGACCACCTGATAAATCACCAACTTTCTTTTGCTGATCAGGACCACGAAAGTTAAAAGCAGACACATATGCCCTGCTTTGCATTTCAATCTTACCTAACTTGATAATATCAGTGCCACCTGAGATCTCCTCCCATACATTATTATTGGGATTCAAACTATCGCGACTTTGATCAACATAGCCAAGTTTAACTGTATCCCCAACTTTAAAGCTACCATCATCAGGCTTTTCTTCACCGGTGATCATCTTGAATAATGTTGACTTACCTGCCCCATTAGGACCAATAACCCCGACAATACCACCAGGAGGAAGAGAAAAAGACAAGCCCTCAATCAGTAATTTATCACCAAAGCCTTTACTTATATTATCGGCTTCAATAACTAAATTACCCAAACGTGGTGGGGTTGGAATAACAATTTGCGCATTACGCACATCTGTCTTTTGACTTTCTGCCAATAATTCCTCATATGCATTGATACGTGCCTTAGATTTCGAACGGCGTGCTGAGGGGCTCTTACCCATCCACTCCATCTCACGAGCCAATGTTTTTTGTCGCGTATTTTCCTCACGCTCTTCTTGTTTAAGACGCTTAGCCTTAGCCTCAAGATAAGCCGAATAATTACCCTCATAAGGAATACCACGCCCACGATCAATTTCTAAAATCCAACCTGTAACGTTATCCAAAAAGTAACGATCATGCGTTACCATCACTACTGCACCCTTATATTCACTCAAGAATCTTTGCAACCATGCAACACTTTCTGCATCTAAATGGTTAGTAGGCTCATCAAGTAATAATAAATCAGGCTTTTCCAGCAATAATCTGCAAAGCGCAACGCGTCGTTTCTCTCCACCAGATAAATTGGTTACAGACGCATCAGCAGGCGGACAACGCAAAGCTTCCATTGCAATTTCAATGGTTCTGTCAAGCTCCCAACCATCGAGAGCATCAATCTTTTCCTGTAAATTACCCATCTCCTCAGAAAGGGATTCAAAATCTGCATCAGGCTCTGCCATTTCCATACCAATGGCGTTATATCTATCAACCATGGATTTAATATCTGCAAGCGCCTCCATAACATTTTCGCCAACATTTTTGCTCTCATCTAGCTGCGGTTCTTGCTCTAAATAGCCAACACGTACACCCTTTGCTGCCCAGGCTTCACCAATAAAATCTTTATCACGTCCCGCCATTATCCGCAGCAATGTTGACTTACCAGCGCCGTTAGGTCCAAGAACACCAATTTTAGCCCCTGGAAAAAAACTAAGTGTTACATCTTCTAGAACTTTTTTTCCATTTCCATAGGCCTTGGTAAGACCATTCATTACATATACATATTGATAAGATGCCATTTAATTTATTCCTTCAAAAAATACGGGATTTAGCATCTTTTGTGTATCATCAAAGCGTTTGTGTCAATATAGTAATATAGCAGACTAAAATAACCGCACAACTTTTGCCAAACGCTTAAAATTATAATATTTCTAACAACATTTTCCATCAAGCTGAACCGGTGGACAAGGAAATGTTCCATAAGAACAAAAAACGCAGCAATCCCCCCGTTTTGGCTTTAAAACTTCTTTACAGCCCTTACATTCATAAAAATACATACAATAATTAGTAGGCATTTTTTCAGATTGTTTATAACCGCATTTAGGACAGGTAATTATTGAATGAATTTCATACATTATCACTACCTACTGCTCTAGCCATTGGGTAATTGGTAATAGCAAATAAGCAGCAAAAAAACCAATACACCAAAGCATCAAAGAAACCCAAAACAGCGCTTTATTCCATTTATGAGCAGAATTACATGCCTTTGCCAATTCGGGGTCAACAGGGCAAGCTCTATTAGATCGAAAAAGCGCCCAAGCCGCCATAAATAAAATGGCTGCTGTTATACCAAATGTCCAAACCTTATGAACGCCAATAAAGGTTAAGAAAGGCAAATTACCGTATAATGATGCCACTACCGCACCCATTCCAAGACTAACTAAAATAATAGGGATTACACAACATACCAATGTCGCTGATGACGTAAAAAGTATAAACCATCCCCATTTTCTAGGTTTTATTATTTTTTTGGCATCGTGCATTGTTCTACTACCTCTTTACTGCGATAGGTAAATCCTGCGCTCTTAAAGGTTTTTTCAAGAAAATCTTCATCAAAATCAACATTATCCAAGGTGCATATTGAAACTATGCCTTTTTTAAAATCTATATTTATAAACTTAACCCCTGATATATTTCTAAATTTCTTTTCAATTCCATATGCACAATAAGAACAAGCAATACCATCTACACGTATTCTATACTCTTTTACTGCACGCAAAGGGGTATTGCCCCCTTCTACAACTTTAACAGTATTATCACCTCCACTAGCGCCAGCCATATCAGGATAAGCCATAAACATAAATAAAGTAGTAAAAACAAGCAAACACTTCATATTCATTTTATATAAACACCTTATTATATAGTTAAAAATGCAACTCTAAAGTCAGGCTAGCCCTGTAATCAGAGGAATTTTGGTTTCCATTTAAATTAGAATATACAGGAAATTGAACGCCGCTTTTCACTGCAAAATTACGATATGTCCAAAATATTCCCGGCGATATGAATAGCTCCTCCCCCCCTGTATTTGCCAGACTAGAGCCAGATAACGAAGATTTTTGAGTATATTCCGCATTAAGTTCTAACATAACAACTGTATCTGCCTTATAATAATCCGTAATAGGCTTTGGCCTTACACCTATAACAGCATCGATAAAAAACTTATCACCGCGATCTATATTTGAATCTGTTCTACCGTTAATACGATAACGCGAGGATAGCCAACGATACCATTTAGAGCTTTCATACCCATAAGCAAGCCCCAAAACGGCATCATTGGTGCCACTTCCCACACTCTCATTTGCCGTATCAAAATCAATTTTAGCAAAAGCAGACGCGCTTTTCTGAATTCCAAGACTATCCTTCCTCCAGAAGCGATATTTTGTAAATATTCCGATATTACCAAACCCTTTGTCATTTTTAATATTTGCACCATTATCTTTAAAAATATAAGGAATATCTACACCAGCAGCCCAATCCCCAGTTATACCATAGACAGCTTTTGACCTTAGCTCCATATCGCTTGAATTTCCTCCTTCAAAACGATCCAAACTAACAGAAGTTTCTATTCCCCCTTCAAATAAAACATGAGGACCTAAAGCAAATATCGGATCATGAGCCATGGCAGGATACGCCCCAATGACCTGAAACAAAATCGCAACAATATATACAATAGTAAACATATTGCTATTCTTGCAGTTCATTGCAACATCTTCCTTTTCATACTTTTCATATTGAATTTCATTCATCTTTGCCATATCATAAACGCTGTAGTTACTACAGACTCAAGAAGGTTTTTTTATTAGTGAAAAATAATTTTACCATTGGCAAATTGTCATCAATAACAAATGTAAATATTGAAACTATACGCTATTACGAGAAAAAAAATATTTTACCTTCCCCCCCTAGAACGCAAAGTGGCTACAGAATTTATTCACAAGAGCATGTACAAAGACTTATATTTATACGTAAAAGCCGTGAGCTAGGCTTTAGCATTAATGAAATCCGCACCTTGCTTAATATGATTGATGGCAATAACCTTACCTGCGCGCAAGTAAAAAAAATCACTTTAAGGCATATAGATGAAATTCATAGAAAAATTAAAGACCTGCAAAAATTTGCACATGACCTAGAGATTATAGCTTCAAAATGCAAGGGAGATAATACCCCTGATTGCTCTATTATTGATGCACTTTCTTACTCTAACAAATCATGATAAGTACGTGATAAGTAAAGTAGTGCAATTTTGTAATGCTATTTTCTCAAATAGCTATAGGAAAGCTGCACGGTTTTTGCTACCACTTATAATATAATACCTAAACTTTGCAAAGGCTTATCATGTGTAATAAAGGATTGATAACCGGAAATGATAATAAAGCGCGATGTTTTTGGTGCGGTGATGATCCGATTTATATGAATTATCATGATAAGGAATGGGGCAGGCCTGTATATGATGATACAAGATTATTTGAAAAAATATGCCTTGAAGGATTCCAATCAGGCCTAAGCTGGATAACAATATTGCGAAAAAGGGAAAACTTCCGCGAGGCTTTTAATGGGTTTGATTTTACAAAAGTAGCTAATTACGACAATGTATATATTGATAAATTACTGAATAATGATGGCATTATTCGCCACCGCGGAAAGATAGAAGCCACCATAAATAACGCCCAGCGCGCTATTGATCTGGCAGAGGAAAAAGGCAGTTTAAGCAGTTATTTTTGGAGCTTTAAACCCAAAAAAAGTACAGCACAACCAGAATCAGCGGCGCAAATACAATCAAAAACTGAGGAATCTATTGCTCTATCTAAAGACTTGAAAAAAAGAGGATGGAAATTTATTGGTCCTACAACCACATACGCCTTTATGCAGGCCATGGGCATGGTAAATGATCATATAAAGGGCTGTCATGTGCAACCTCTTATAAATAGATGATTAAGCTATTCACATATTATCAAGGTTATGACCGCCGTTGTGCTGGAACTTCCGTATAATATTTGTTCCATAATGCATCCTTGGTTGATAAATTAACATACATGATTCCATAACAACATGAAACTAAACATAGCTATAGAATGCAGTGGTTCTAAGCCAAAACCGACCTTGCCGTTGATATAACAACAAACTGCATTTAATCCACCCTAACATATATTGTATTGATTTGATTTTTGATCATCCCCCCATGGAATGAGCATGGCTATGGCTAACATCTGCATTTTGCTGTTGAATTGCCGCATCGGCTATATCTGCTCCCATATCACGCATATTTTGGTCTATACTGCTTGATACGCCACTATCTTCTGAATTGGCGCCACTTGTATCATTAAACTTATCGCTGTTTCTTTCAAGACGATGTCTAGTCGCCTCATCTAAACTTCTTTTAGCCCTATCAGAGATACCAAAGGCACTGCCCTCATTGCTTCTTTGAGAATTTCTGTATTCATCACGTTCTTTTTGTAACTCATATCCATTGCGACCATTACGTCTAGTCGCATATGCCTCCATATAATCTGTTTTAGCCTTAGGATCACGTATTTTATCAACTCCATAGACACCTTGGAAACCATTTACAGTGCGAATCTCTCCGCTTGGATCGGCAATAATTGCAGACATTCCAAAATACCCATTTTGTACGCCCATATCTGTATAAGCACCATAATGACGATCAATTTCATCCATAAAATCATCTAAACGGCGTTGACCACTTGCATGATCTTGTACATTAAACAAAGCACCTTGCCCTGTAATATCAGTATTACCAGCCCTTTGTTCTGATAATGGTCTGATTGCATCTGTTTCATAGTCAACATAACGAAATTCAAGATCACCTCTATCACTTCTAATGGCCACTACCACATCAATATCATCAGCCTTAATACCATGAGCATCTAATTCAAGGAATATTGCTCTATTTTGCTGAGAATTACTTGCTCGTATCTGCTGTTCAAAAAATGCCTCTAATGGATGAATTCCTTGGCGCTGCGCAAGAAGCATTAGACTGTTATTCCTTTCAAGACCTAACTTATCAACAAGAAAATCCGCCTGTTCCTTTGTAACACTTCTTAGATCACGAAACACCTCAGGACGTTTATGCTCTTCTCTTGGAACTGATGTAGGAGCAACAGGGTTTTGTACATCTGATCTTGCCTGTATAGATGGAATGTCAACATCAATGCGGAAAGGTTCAATCCCTAAAACCTTATTTATAACGTTACGCACTCCACGTTCAGTTGGGTTTTCCCAGTTATAATTATCAAGGATAGCCCTTAACTCTGGCGCTTGTTCATCTTGAATTCTATGAGTTAAAAGGTAGCTATCATATTCTAATTCTATAAATTTATCATCCGAAGGATCATCATTGCCATTTTTATCACGAATCAGAGCAAAAACAGAATCGCTACCCTCTTTTTTATAAAACATTGGAATCTCACAAGGGCGGTCTTTATTATATTCTAAATATTTATCACGAAGTGGATCATCATTTGTAAGATCCGTTGTTTCTATAGCAGCTACAGGAACCCATTGCGCAATTTTAAGATCAAACTGATTACCAAAATGAGATTGCTCAAGAACGCTGTAATCTTGCTTTGCTCCTGCACTTGGATCTTTAGGATCAGTAGAATAATAATCAGTGCCAAGACCTTTGCCATCTGCGCCTATTATTGCCTCTGACAATTTTGCAATATCAGTGGCACTAACGCCCATATCCTCTAAATATGAGGTAAATGTATGAAGATTTTCTGTTGTTAGTTTACGATCAAAGCTATCAAGATGATCTTGAGTAATTACAACGCCCTGCTCTTGCAGATCATGTATCTGCGCCCTAATTAAAGTTTCTTCGATAACCGCATTCGTATATGGGGTTAGCATATCCGAATAATTGCCCTCAGAATTCTTCATGCCATCAGCATTTAAAGATAGACCTAAGATCTCTGAATTATCTCCTAATACAGATTGGATATCAGCTACACGACCATGAGAATAACGCATCGGCCCTTGCACCCACTCATCTTTATTAGGGGTATAAACCAGCTCTATATTCTTTTCACCTGCTTTTATAACTTCAGCATCAACAGCAGGAGCATCACCATCGCGGGCTCTTACTTCATCGCCAGTCACCGCCCCAGCGCCATCCACCATAACAGCGGCAATATCACCTGATGAATTATTAAGAGATGTGCCACCAGCAGCGCTTCCATTATTCAAAGAATTATCAGGGCTTGCTCTTAGATCAGGCGAATGGGCAATCTCTTGTATATCCTGAGAAGTAGCCATCAAATAAGCGTTTAATCTGTCTATTTCACTATCACTAAGATTTTGACCCTTTCTATATTCTCTACCAGAATCCAGTAAGCTATCAGAAAATGCTTTTTGTGCACTCTTAAGATCTGTGCTTCCTTGAGCTGCATCCAATGCTCTTTCCACTGCATTTCTTACAACATCTTCATCTTGCCCATCAAAAAGAATTCTCATAGCGGCCTTGAACTTCCAGCTATCATTCATAGTCTCAACTATATTATCTCTAGTTCGAGATATAACGGCTTTATGATCTGCACCAGATCCAAGTTCTTCCCTTGCATCATTGTAAAATGAAGCAAAACTATCCTCAATTAACGGCTTAGAGCGCTCTAATGCAGAATTATCATCTTTATCACCCCAAAGACGACCTACATTTATGCCAAAAAACTGGCTTAAAACACCGCTTATCATCTGACCAAATTGGGAATTAGTAAAGAAATCTTTTAACCACGACTTAATACCAGGATTCCACTGGTCAAGCATAGCCGAAGCAGCATCAAGCATAAGATTTTGCTTATTTGTTTGTTTAGCTTTTTCATTATCATATATGCCTTGCCTTTGCAGTATATCCATACTCTCAAAAAATGCATTAAGCTGCCTTACAGCTTGAAGATCCTTTTCATAAGTTTTTTCAAACTGTTCGCGAGCCTTCATTTGTGCATCATAGCGATCTTTAACCTCCTGCGGTGCATCTGCTGGTGGCTCTTCTGGCTTTGCTTCATCAAATGTAAGTAACTTTATTGCCAGCTTTTTTTGCTCTTCAGCAGACATGCCGGTCAAAGCTCCGCCACCACCACCAAAGAAACGAAGGGGGGTGCCATCTTCAGATTTGATCTGATCACGGATAAACTGAAATTCGGGTTTTGTTAAAATAGAAACCCTTAGATTTTCACCTATATTATGATTATATTCGCCTGTAACATTCTTTTGACCATCGACCATTTTCAGACCCATAATCAATTTAGCCGCCATATCCTGAGAATTTTGCCCAAATCCACCATCTCTAAGATCCGCTTCAGTCAACGGTGTTACCAGCCTATCTACTAAACCAAATTGGGAAACCATTCCCATGCCTGGCATTTTATCAAGATGACCGCCAACTTGTAGTAAAACACCTTCAACTACGGAAATAGCAAGCTTTGTTTCAAAATCAGTACCACTGGCAGACGGAGCAGAAACACTTGCGCCTGGCGTTGGCTGCGAACTATCTTGTTGCGGGGCTGTTTCTCCCTGCTGAGGACGCGCTGTCGGCGTAGCTTCTTGTACAGATTGAGATGTATCTGGCCGCGGGGCTGCCGCTGTTGTTGTAGCTGGCTGTGATATAGCTGGCTGTGATATAGATGACTGTTCAGTCGGTTGCACAGGAACTTGGACATCAACCTCAACTTGACGAGTTACCATGGTAACAGGACGCATTTCATTAGCTACGCTCAAACGATCCAAAGCCGCGAATAATTTGGCTCTTTGATCTTCTGGTAAAATTTCCTCTAAAGCTTCCAACTGAGCACCTGCTGTCGGATCAGAAAAGAAAGATGTATTTTTCAATTCCTCCATTTTTTGTTGAAGTGCTCTTCCAAGTTCAGGAGTATAACCAGATTCAGGAAACTGATCAGATAAGCCATTTCTTTCCTTAAGCATATCAATAACAGCATTAACAGCCCCAAGTGAATCCTCACTCCACTCATCGCTTATTATACCTATATTATTAAGGGGATTATCTAGTTCCAACATACGACCAACAATAGGGCGATCTCTCAACTGATTAGTTCTACCTATTGCATCTGACAATAAAGTTTGAACCAATTTGATATCTGCCCTTGTCTCTGGTGATAATTCACGATCAGGAACAGTTTCTGTTACCATTCGCGTTTCAGTACGAGTTTCAACATTTGAAGATATAGGAGCTTTTAAAGGAACAACGCTGCCTGCATCAACACTCTTATTGAGAGCCTCTACCGCATCGCCTGCCTCACTAACCATCAGACTAACCATTTGCCTAGTCTGATCATTTATTTCTAATCCAATATTAGTGGCTAGATCTTCTATAAATCTATTACGTATATATTCCCCCGCATAATCGCCACTAACAACAGATGGAACATTAGCAGCATATTCATCAAATTTATCACTAAGCGCCTGAATAACAGAAAGTCCAAAATCTTTTGTATATACATCAGGAACAAAAAGACCAAGCCCCTTGGATAAACCAACTAAAACTTCTTCCTTAGTTAAATCTACGGTATTTTCTGACATTACCCACCTAATATTCTTACCACCTTTTTAGGCATTATCTAATCACCACCCAACCGCTTTAGAGAAAACTTACTTATTATTCGTTTTGTTTTTCTTAAAATATATAAAACGGCCAATTACCGCATATTCTTACATATTATTAGTTTTTTTACAAATTTAATTTTCTTATGGCAAGAAAGCCAGATTTTTTTGGCTTTCTACCCTAATTAAATATATAAAACCCCTTTATTTCTGGGTCTTTTTGAGCATATTAGGATAACTTTGCATGGTCGCAGACAATATACGAATCATATTTTCCTGCGTTTCATCCATCTTACTAATCATAAATTCACATGCTTCTGGTGTAGTAACAGGAGTTTTTTCAAATTGAGAAGAATTAACGGCGCGCGTTTCATCAACCAAACCATAAATCATATTCAACTCATTTTGCGATATATAGTCCTGAGCCAAAGCCATAGCCTTTATATTGCCATCAACTTCTTTCATACTATCACCTACATTAGTATCCCAATTAGAAAACTTACTACGCAATTCATCTTCCATTTCTGGATTATTCTTAGAGCAGCCATCAATAGCATTTTTGATATCCTCGCGCACCGCTTTGACCACACTATACATATTATAGTTAGTGAACATAACCATAAAATGCGTCAATTCGGCCTCATCAAGCCTTTTCATAACGCCAGACATTCTATCCTTTAAAGCATCGGATTGAGCTTTTACAAGATCCTTAGAATTCGTATTTGATTCTGATTCTGATTTTGATTCTGCTGCCTCCCCCCCAGAGAACTGTGCATACACAGAGCCCAAAGGCGCTAATAAAATTAAAAGACATGTAAAAATAATAAATATGCGCATCAGCATGATATATCCCTATAAG
>JALTAZ010000004.1 GCA_027075555.1 Micavibrio sp. | reverse complement strand
GAAAGGTTGTACTACTGCTAAAATCACTATTATGAACATGATAATAGTCGGTATTTCGTTAAGAATTCTATAAAATTTTTCAGATTTTTCATTTTTATCAGTGGCAAAAGCCTTTAGATATTTAATGTAAAGGTGATGGATGGCCGTCATAAAAGATATAAATAGTAATTTAGCATGCATCCAAGCACTAATTTTGTATAGATCCCAATGTGCATATAGCATAAGCAATCCAAATAGCCATGTGCATATCATTGCAGGATTCATTATGATTTTGAATAATCGATGTTCCATTATCTTTAAAGTTTCACTTACTTCAGAGCCAATATCTGCTTTACTGTGATAAACGAATAAGCGTGGTAGATAAAGCATTCCTGCCATCCATGCAATCACTGATATAATATGAAAGGCTCGCAACCATTCGAAATAAATACTTAAAAATTCCTGCATATTCATATATCTTCATTATTTTTTGACATAATTTACATACGGTAGTAAAAACGATATTATAAACCAAGAACATATTAGAACAATATATAATGAATAATAACAGTGATAAAATAGAAGATCCTGAAAAGCTTTTATATAAAGCTGCTAAACAGATGATTAATAAAAAAAATTCTGATGCTCAATGGGCTGGTTTTTGTACATCTTTTGGGGCGGCTGCTACAGCCACCTTTATATATGGCGCGCAAAGTAATTTAGATGCTGGTGGACCTGAAGTTCTTACGTATGCTCTTGGGGGCTCTGCTCTTTACGGCGCGGGATATTCTATTAGAAATGCTTTTGATCTTAAAAAAGAAACTGCGGGGCAATTTGCCAAGGGATTTATTGCGCCGCCTTTACTGGCTGCATCTTTTTATATGTGTTCAGAAAATATTGATTGGCAGGAACAAACAACTTCTTTGTCTGAAGATCCTGAAAAAACCCTCATATTAGATAAAAAGCCATTGAGCAAAGATTGCTGGGATAGAGAAGGCATAGATCATAAATTGGTTTGTTATGGATTAAATGCAATTTATGATAATCATCATGATGATGAAAAACCAGAAGCGCCTGAATTATAGATTAAACCTATCCATATGAAATTGCGTGTATTTTTAATTTGGTTATTTACACTATAGCAAAGATCAAATAACATTATGACCATAAGGTATTATATTCATACTACTTCTATGCTACTACGTACAGTTATGTATTTTTCAATGAAGCAGTAAGCTATTGAATTTTTAATTTTGCAGGACACAGGAAAATGGCCATAAAAAAAATGCTAAAAAACATGAAAATAAAAACCGCAATTATTACAGTTGTTGCTATTCCGCTTCTTCTTGCTATTGGCGTTTCGGCGCAGCTTGTCTATGAGGAAGTTAAGATTGTTAATAAATTGGAGTCATTATCAAAACTTACACAATTATCTGTAATAATGAGTAATTTAGTTCATGAACAGCAAAAAGAGCGTGGGGCTACGGCTGTGTTTTTAGGAAGTAATGGACAAAATTATAAAGCTGAGCTTGCATTGCAACGTGAAGACACTAACAAGCGTCGCAAGATTTTTTTGGATTATATGCAAAAATTTGATAATGCTGCTTATGGAACTGATTTTACAAATGACATTGATATATTTCTTAAAGATTTAAGTAAACTTGATGATGTTCGCTCTCAAGTTGATGATTTATCAATTACTTTACCAAAAGCAGTTGGATATTATACGAGTTTGAATAATCAGATTTTAGGAATTATTTCTGATTTAGCGCATTTAAGTACTAATGCAGAGGTTACAAATTATTTTAATGCATATGCAAACTTTATTAAATCTAAAGAGCGTGCTGGTATTGAGCGTGCTGTTGGGGCTGTTGCATTTGGTAAAGGTTACTTTTCTTCAAAGAATCTTGATAAGTTTAAGGAGTTAATTACAATTCAAGATATTTATATAGATGCGTTTTTGGCTGTTGCGGCGCCAGAGCAAAAGGATTTTTATAGTAAAACTATGAGTGAAAAGGCGGTTGATGAAGTTAATCGCATGCGTAAGATTGCAATTGATAGCTCTTTTGCATATGCTATGGGGCCGCAACAGAAATTGGGCGTTGATGCAAGATATTGGTTCGAACAAGCAACAGCTAAAATTAATTTACTGAAAAAGATTGAAGATAGGCTTGCATCTGATCTTATCAATAAAAAGGAAGAAGTTATTAGTGCCTCAAAAGTGAAAAAAGCAAAATATATTGCTATTACTGTTATTTCTATTGTAATTACAATTATAATTTCTTCTATGATTATTCGCTCAATTAATCAATCATTTAGCCAAATGGTATCATCTATGAACAATCTTGCAAAAGGTAATATAGAAATTGAGCTGCCTCCAGAAACAAATAACGAAATGGGGGAAGTGGCAAAGGCTTTGCGTATATTTAAAGAAAATAAAATAAATGCTGACAGGTTGGCGGAAGAACAAAAGCAAGAGCAATATAATCAAATCGAACGCGGCAAGAAAATTGAGATAATTACAAAAGATTTTGAAAACTCTGTGTCTGATCTTGTTAATGGCTTGGCTGCTGCTTCTACGGAATTAGATGCAACGGCACAATCTATGTCAGGAATTGCAAAAGAAACGACAGAACAAACAAAAACAATGTCCAGTGCTTCTGCCTCAACATCTGATAATATTCAAACGGTAGCCAAAGCATCTGAGGGGCTTAGTGAATCTATTCGTGAGCTAAGCCAACAGGTGCAAAATACAAGTCAGGCCGCAAATTCGGCGGCTAGTGATGTTGGTAGAGCGGCAGAACAAATTGAAGGACTTTTAAGTGCATCAGAAAAAATTGGCACTGTGGTAAGTTTAATTCAGGATATTGCTGAGCAAACTAATTTATTGGCCCTAAATGCCACAATTGAATCTGCAAGAGCTGGAGAAGCTGGAAAAGGCTTTGCTGTTGTTGCTAGTGAAGTTAAATCTTTGGCGCAGGAAACCTCTAAGGCCACTGAACAAATTGCAGAAGAAGTTAATGCTGTACAAAATGAAGTCCGTAGCGCGGTAGATGCTATTAAAAATATTGATGTTAAAATAAGAGATGTTAACACCGCATCATCTGCAATTGCCGCAGCAATTGAAGAGCAAAATGCAACAACAGAGGAAATTATGCGCAATACACAAACTTCAGCCATTAGTATGCAAGAGCTTAATGGAAATGTGGCAAGTGTGGATGATGCGGCTCAAACTACTGGTAATGCTGCGGATGATGTTTTGAGTGCTTCTAGCGAACTTGGACGTCAGACCGATATCCTTAAACAAAAGGTTGCAGAGTTTTTAGAAAATGTTAAGTCTGTGTAAAATAATTGCTTAATCTAATTAAGCTAAATTGCCAAACATGTTCACAAATACATTATCATTTATGGACATGTTTTGTGTAAGTCTAGTTCCTATAGATGGTTTTTTGTGGATTTCACTCCCATTCAATTGTTCCAGGGGGTTTAGAGGTTATATCATACACAACTCTGTTGATGCCGTGGACTTCATTAATAATTCGAGTGCTAACGCGTCCTAAAAATTTGTGTTCAAACGGATAATAATCTGCGGTCATGCCATCAGTTGATGTCACAGCCCGCAGGGCGCAAACGTAATCATATGTTCTTGCATCGCCCATAACGCCAACTGTTTTTACCGGTAGTAAAACTGCGAAGGCTTGCCAAATTTTATCATAAAGCCCGGCGGTGCGTATCTCCTCTAGATATATAGTATCGGCCTTACGCAATATATTTATTTTGTCTTGAGTGATCTCACCTGGGATTCTAATCGCTAGCCCTGGTCCAGGGAAAGGGTGACGGCGTATAAACTCTTCTGGCATGCCAAGTTCACGACCTAATGCTCTTACTTCATCTTTGAATAATTCGCGCATTGGTTCAATAAGTTCAAGTTCCATATCATCGGGAAGTCCACCAACATTATGGTGGCTTTTGATGGTTTCGCTAGGCCCGCCTTTAAAGCTAACACTTTCTATGACATCGGGATAAAGCGTACCTTGAGCAAGAAACTTTGCTGGTTTAGCTCCTGTACTTACTTTTGCAGAGCATTCATCAAATACATCAATGAACAGCCCACCAATAACTTTACGCTTAATTTCAGGATCAGAAATTCCCTCAAGCCCACTAAGAAAGCGCTTGCTTGCATCTTCATGTATAAGTGGAATATTGTAATGATTTCTAAATAAATCAACTACTTGTTCAGATTCTCCTGCGCGCATTAGCCCCGTATCTACATAAATACAAGTAAGCTGATCGCCAATTGCTTCATGGATAAGTACCGCCGTAACAGAGCTGTCCACTCCGCCAGATAGACCACAAATCACTTTGGCATCTCCGACTTGGGCGCGAATTTTTTCTATTTGCTCGGTTCTAAATGATGCCATTGTCCAATCACCTGAACAGCCGCAAACATTATGAGTAAAGTTACGGAGTAATTCTGCACCGTGTGGAGTATGCACAACTTCGGGGTGGAACTGTACACCGTAGAAATGCCGCGCTGTATCAGCGATAAATGCATAAGGAGCGCCATCGGATTTTGCAATAACTTCAAAGCCTTCAGGAAGGCTAGCAACATGATCGCCGTGGCTCATCCATACTTGCTCATGCGCGCCTTTATCCCAAACACCGCTTGTGATTTCGGAATGATTTAATATATCAACAAAGGCACGTCCAAATTCGCGGGATTGCTCGGCTTTGACGTGACCGCCTAGTTGCTTTACCATGGTTTGCTGTCCGTAACATATGCCAAATACAGGAACGCCAAGGGTAAATACAAGGTCAGGAGCAGTAGGGGCATCTTCTTCTAATACGCTGCAAGGGCCGCCCGCAAGTATTATTCCTTTTGGGTTAAATGATTTTATGCGCTTATCATCTGCCTGATTATATGGCCAAATCTCACAATATACACCGCTTTCGCGCAAGCGCCGCGCGATAAGCTGGGTTACTTGAGAGCCAAAATCAAGGATTAATATATGATCGTGCTGTGTATTGGTCATGAGAGCGTATATTCCTGTATCTATATTATGCTTGTTTTTTTACCTTGTAATTAGCATTATGCAAAGATTAAATTGTGATCAGTGGTATAAATAGGGAGCATCATGCTCAATCGTGTGATTTTTAAAGTAAGATTTTAGCCAGAAAAGTACCTTGCTTAAACAAATAAGCAAGGTAGCTATAAATAGAATATACAAGGATATTTTAGGTTGCTTAGCCCATTTTTTTCATAGCTTCTTCCATTTCTTCGGGAGATACGTTACGTATCCTTTGTGCTAGTTTCCATGTATTGCCATCACCATCCTTAACAGTGCCAATACGATCACCCCAAAACATATCTTCGGGAACACTAACAACATTCCAGCGCGCAGATTTGGCTTTATTAAACGCATTATCAGTATTTTCTACATAAAGGTAAAATTCTTGTTGCCCAGTTATGTTCATTCCCTCTTCAGGAAATGCATCAGATACAAAAATTGTAGAATCTCCGATTTTTAAACCTGCATGAGCAATTTTTCCTGTTTTGGGACATGTCATAACACCGCAATTTTCTTCAGCATTCAGAATATTTTTATATTCGTCAATTGTAGCTTGGGCATTTTTAGAAATAATAACAGGTGATAGGGTTGAATAGTCTTTTGGTATGCTTGTCATAATTTAGTTCCTTTTTTATATTGTTTTAAAATATTAAATAGATATAAACGATATTTGAAAAACATGACAAAATGTGTCATGTTTCTTTTGTGACTCGGGCAAAAACATTATCAAGATTAGAGCGACTAGATGAACTGATAGGGCTTTTGAGGTCGGGGGAATATTACACTGCATCTATATTGGCAAAAGAGCTAAATATTAGTTCACGTACTCTTATGCGTGATTTAGATGTACTTAAAGGAAAAGGATACCCGATAGAAACTGATCAAGGACGTGGCGGTGGTATAAGACTGCACAGACATTGGGGAATTGGCAGGCTTCAGCTTAACTACCGAGAAATTATTGATCTTTTGCTTTCTTTGGCTGTCATGGAAAAAATAGGATCAGCCGTGTTCTTTCGTAACTTAAAAGTTATAAGAAATAAAATATCCCTTTCTTTTCCGCAGGAGCAAAGAGATATAGTTCTTC
>JALTAZ010000003.1 GCA_027075555.1 Micavibrio sp. | reverse complement strand
AAAGAGCTAGAAGCAGTAAAAATAATCCCTTCTTTTACGGTTCTATATTCCCCGGCCATTTTAAGGTTTTCATGAACATCTCCTCTATTTTCTGCCGCGTCCTGGAGTTTGCGGATACCGTTTTTAATTAGGTCATCAATAAAGGGCGACACATGAGTTAATTTTGCTTTTTTGCCGAATAAAAATGTGTAATAGCTCTTACCGCCAATATCATACTCGATATGACCATAGGGTAATATAACCTCATATAATACCGGGATACGTATATCTTTACGTTTATCTGCAATTTCTTGTTGGCGTGTCTTTTCCTGATCATCGATATTAACAACGCTAGAGCTATTCTGGGCAATATTGATGGTGGCATCTTCACTAATCTTATCACCATATTTCCCTATTAAAGCAACAACTTTATCGGGTAGTTTGTTTTTAGGGTAATCAAACTTAGTGCGAATTTGCAATTCTATAGTATATATGGTGCTGCTCCAGGCATTGCCTTGACAGTTAGGGCAAGGCGTTGTGCCACGCCTTCCGCAAGTCTTGCATTGTATTTGCCCGGACTGCCCGCATAGATTACAAGTTGTTTTGCCTCTGCCATGACATATTGGGCACTGCATGTTTTGTCCATTAGGCCCTCTAACCATCTGCGCACCATTACAGTGGGTGCATGATATATAAGTTGTGCCATGGCATCTAGGGCATGGAGATATTCCCTTACCTCCGCATGGTAAGCAAGTCACTTTTCCTGTTGCTTTACAACCTGGGCAAGGGACAGTAACAACAAATTCTTTTTTCCAAAAATTTAATGGGATAACAATATTGTCAACGGCAAATCCTTTGTCTGGGCGGTTGAGGATTACATCGCGTATTTGCCTTTCCATATCTTTATCATCATCAAGCGCAAGATAGGCTTTATCCATAGCCTCATGGGCAGCAATTTCATTGTCAACTTTTACTGCTCCAGAGACTTTGCCGCCTACTTGTCTTTGGCTTTTTTTGCTAACTATATTAAGCATATTTTCTGCTTGGAAGTGTAAAACTTCGCCTTCAAATGCCTTTAATTCAACTTTTTCTGGATTAAATTTATTTCCGCTAACTAAAGATTTGATAAGATCTAGAGCTTTATCCTTGTAATTTTCGCTAATTTTCATGCTTCTGATAACAGCATCTTTCGGTGTGCTTATCGTTTCTGGTGGGATAGGCGGTATATTCGAATCCTTGTTCACTAGTATATTCCCAAAAAATATGTATATATGTTTGTATAGTTACAATATCTAATCCAAGGACTAAAAACAATGAAATTTAAATTTGATATAGAGTGCACCCCTGAAGAAGCAAGAGCTTTTATAGGCTTGCCTAATATTGCGCCAATGCAAGAACGCATGATGAAAGATCTAGAAGATCGTTTGCAGGAAAATATTCGCAATTTATCACCAGAGGAAATGGTAAAGACATGGATGCCGGCAACTATGCAAGGTATTGGAGAGATGCAAAAAATTTTCTGGTCGCAAATGGGG
>JALTAZ010000002.1 GCA_027075555.1 Micavibrio sp. | reverse complement strand
CAAGAAAACAATTACGTTTACTTGAAAAAGCCAGAAGTATTGCTGGCGGAGACATCTCCCCCATAGATACTCCATTAAGGCAGCAAGGCTATTTTATCGAGCCATAGCTTCTTTTGCTCTAATGATGAGCCGTGGCCGTATTTTGGACGAACATATTTATGCCCCATCAATGCTGCTTGCACTTTATCTGGCGGCTCAACTGCTGTAAGACGATCCTCAAATGAATGGCGCAAGGAATAGAGGCTATGGCGATCACTTGGTACTAAGTCGTTCTCACGTAAATATTTATTTATTGTAGAAGAAATCAAATCAGATTTGCCACGATAGCGAACAAAACCACCGCCCAATTCCCTGAATGCAATAAGAGCAGAGCCTACCAAAGGTATATCACGCTCACTTTGCGGCGTTTTTAAGCTCCGTATAGCGTTCTTACGTATCTTTATGTGGGGAACATCACCAAAAAGAATTACATCTTCACTCTCAAGTCCTACAAGCTCAGCGACACGCGCACCTGTATCTGCCATAGCGTATATGAAAAGCTGGCACTCATCATTCATCTTTATTCGCTCACGATCCATTAGAACGTCTTTTATATAGTCTGTATCGAAAGGATGCCTGGAACGTATATTTGTATCTTTCAGGTTAATTTTTCTAAAAAGAACATCAACATTAACATCCACACCACAATTATCTGCGGCTGCACGTAGAATTTGCCGAATAAACCCAAATTCTTTATTAGCTGTATTAGGTGATAGGCGATCTTCGGACTGAATACGTGAAACCCACCAGTTTCTATAACGAAGAATATCTTCACGAGTTATGCTATCAAGTGGAATATCTCCAATAACCGATATGAAGTTCTTTACAGATCGTTTTCGTTGATTTTTCCAATGCCTGATTTGATTATCCGAACGATCTACCAAGTTACCAGCTTCATGCTCAAAATATATTTCTTGTGCGGCCTCTAGAGTTATATACGGCTTTTCCCCAGCTCCTAAAATTGATTTAATATCTCTTTCATCAAGTGCCTTGTCAGCCACCTTATTAACTATGTCCTCCATCGAACGATATTGAAAACCGCTTATGCGCGCACGCTTAACCATATCATTAAATTTCTTCAAATCTGCACTATCACCTTTCAAGGCCATATCACGCCAATAGGATTCTAGTAACTGATTGAGATTCGATGAACGTTGCTCTGCAATAGAGCGACTATCTGTCTTTAAAGGAACCTGAACTACGTCCTTGGAATGGAATTCTTGATAATCCGCAGGAACACGTCTTTTGAAGTGATACCACTTACCTCTCTTAATAATATACGTCGCCACCTCCTATGTGTGACAAAACAATCTACATTTTGTGTAACAAAAAAAGGCTTAATATGTCGATAAAAAAGAAAAATATTCCTGCGAGCAACCGCAAGTTTTGTTTTACTACAATGCGTTAAGGTAGTGCCCCTCTATGGGCGGGCTATCTTTAAAATGGGGCGACCGACGGGGCTCGAACCCGCGACGTCTCGGATCACAACCGAGTGTTCTACCAGCTGAACTACGGTCGCCACAAAGTCTAGGTAATACTGTCTATAATATTTAGGAATAAAAGGTCAAGAGCATAATCAATCTTGTCGCAAATTATTTAGCATGCTAAAACTTAGCTTGTTATTTATGTTACTATACAAAAATAAGGTTTATTTCGTGAGCAAATACAAACTTTCATTCAAGTCTCCTTCTGATATTCTTAAATATATAGATGAGCAGGATATTCAATTCGTTGATTTCAACTTCACAGATATTAGGGGGAAGTGGCAACATACGACGCAACACACATCAACTTTTGATAGAGAGCTTATCAATAATGGTATAGCATTTGATGGCTCATCAATAGCAGGTTGGCAGGATATATCTCAATCTGATTTGATTTTGAAGCCGGAGATTTCTAGCATTACGTATGATCCTTTTGCAGCACAAAAAACTATAAAAGTATTTTGTGAAGTATATGACCCGAAAACAAATGCGCCGTATAAACTTGATCCTAGATCAACCGCAAAAATGGCTCAAAATTACCTTAAAAAATCAGGAATTGGTGATGTTGCTTATTTTGGCCCTGAATTAGAGTTTTTTGTTTTTGATGATGTTAGGGTTGTAACACAGCCCAACCATATATCCTATCATGTTGATTCTGAGGAAGGTGCCTATAATAAAGGTCGGGAATACCCAACGGGAAATATGGGGCATCGTCCAAATGTAAAAGGCGGATATTTCCCTGAAAGCCCTGTTGATAGCCTTTCTGATATACGTGCAGAGATGCTTAGCGTTATTGAAAGCATGGGGGTTAGTGTTGAAAAACACCATCATGAAGTTGCACCTAGTCAATGCGAGCTAGGTATTAAATACGCAGCTTTACTTGAAGCTTGTGACAATATACAGCTATGCAAGCACGCTGTTCACAATGTCGCAAATAGCTATGGTAAAAGCGCAACTTTTATGCCTAAACCAATAAATGGTGACAATGGATCTGGTATGCATGTCCATCAATCAATCTGGAAATCTGGAAAACCTATTTTTTCAGGCAAAGAATATGCAGATTTGTCTGAAAATGCAATTTATTATATTGGTGGAATATTAAAACATGCAAGAATATTAAATTCCTTTACTAATCCGACAACAAACAGCTATAAGCGTTTAGTACCAGGATTTGAAGCTCCTAATCTTCTTGCCTATTCTGTACGCAATAGATCTGCCGCGTGTCGCATACCTTATACAAATAGTGCCATATCTCGAAGAATAGAAGTTAGATTCCCTGATCCTATGGCTAATCCATATCTGGCTTTTTCAGCAATGCTTATGGCTGGTCTTGACGGTATTGAAAATAAAATTCACCCAGGAAGCGCTATTGAAAAAAATCTCTATGATTTAACTGATGATGAAATTAAAAATATCCCAAGTCTTTGTTCTTCTCTAAGACAATCACTAGACGCATTGGAAAACGATCACGAATTCCTTCTAAAAGGTGATGTTTTTTCTAAAGAGATTATAAACTCATTCATATCCCTTAAAAGTGAAGAGATTGAAAAATACGAAACTGTAACTCACCCTATAGAATTTGACATGTATTATTCTAATTAGTCTAGCTACATATCACCCCCACTCCCAAGTAATTTAGTATGGACTTTGGTGCTTGTTATTGTACTTAATCCCTTTCAAGGAATGCTCCGACCATAGGTTTAAATTCTTTCATCATAACCTTATAACTTTGTGTATTTTCTGCCCATGTAGCAAACATGTTATTACGTGAAGGTGTCAGCAAAGTAACAAAATAATAATAGTTGCCTCCAACTAGGATTGTAAACCAGAACTCATATTCGCTACTACTATCTGTACTATCTATGCCTTTGTACACTTCTGTAATAGCAAAATCTATATTCTTCCAATAAGTAAATTTATAATCTTCTTTTATTTTTTCACCTATCAGTATTCCATTAGATTCAACCTTTCTTTTATATTCATCGACCTCTTCAACTAAAGTATTTTTAACAGCGGCAGAAACCACTAACACATCTAGCCTTCCCTCACTTGAGGATACAACAGAAGAACTACCATCTAAGCCAACGGATTTTTTTGTATTCAACAAAGATACCTCTAGGCGATCAACGTTTCTAACTGGCTTGGCATAGATCTTCCAGTTTTTAGGATATTTAAACTCCGCTATATCTAAAAAACGATATGATAGCATTCCAGCATATTTACGCTGCTCTTTATGTTTTATGCGAAAGGAATTTATAACCATCTGCTGCATTACAGCTTGCTCTTGTATATATTGGACTGGAACAAAATATTTCACCATCAGCACTTTATTACCATTTAGCAAAACAAGAGTCCTTAAGTAATAAGAATAATCTCTTTCCATAACTATCATCAAAGATTCAACTTTATCAGTATTATGGACAACAAATCCTTCAGTTGTATAACCACCTTCTAATATATATTTAATGTACCATTGCTCTGCTGTTAGATTGCTTTCTATATTCAAAGCACTTACTTCAATACGACTCCTGCCCGATATTGTTGGTTTGCTATAAAATGAGTTCAACTCAAGAAACAGCTTTTCACTAAGCATATAATTACCTACACTTCGATCTATCCCCTCTGACCAGCTTTTATCAATACGCATACTATATGAAAGAGCCTTTTGACCGTAAGGTTGCTTTTCTATAAGTTTGGTGGCCTTCTTAAACTCTTCTTCACTCATAAGATTTAACTTTGGCATAGGCTTTTTAAAACGTTCGAAAATATCAAGATCGCGAGCCTGTGCATATACAGAATCTGAGAACATGCATGAAGCAATGCCTATTACAAAAGCAAACAAAAAAACTAATCTAACATTATACCTTATTATGAGCATAAAATATCCTTGGTAAAAACTGTTATACTTAGAATCTAATCTAATGGATACGTATATTATAAGTAAAAACATACGCCATGGGTTATATTATCCCTTAATTAGATATAACAGACAAGTTTTGTTTATGTTTTTTCAAAAATTTATTGATTATCCAGGTGCATAACATTAAGCATTGTCGCTTACATATATTTATTTTGTATCTAAAAAGGATTACAATGTTTCTATGTCAGAATATAATGCCTCCTCCATTGAAGTTTTAGAAGGGCTTGAGCCTGTTAGAATGCGTCCTGGAATGTATATTGGGGGTACAGATGAGCGCGCTTATCATCATCTTATTGGTGAAATTCTAGATAATTCTATGGACGAAGCTGTGGCGGGCTATGCTGATTGGATTGAATGTTCACTAGAAAAAGGCAATATAATAAAGATTAGCGATAATGGGCGTGGAATTCCAATAGATCCTCACCCTAAGTTCCCTGAAAAATCAACATTAGAAATAATTATGACAATGCTTCATGCTGGTGGTAAGTTTAGCAATAAAGCTTATCAAACATCAGGGGGTCTTCACGGTGTTGGTATTTCTGTTGTTAATGCGTTATCTGACGATATGTGGGTAGAAGTAGCACGCGATAAACAGCTTTACAGACAGAGTTATTCTCGTGGGCACCCTACTACAAAGATGAAAAATTTAGGAGCCGTGCATAACCGTAGAGGGACAACTGTTTGTTTTCATCCCGACCCTGAGATCTTTGGTAATAAAACAGGGTTTAGACCGTCTTGGATATTTCAAATATTGCGCTCAAAAGCGTTCTTATATTCTGGGGTTGAAATTCGCTGGAAATGTAACCCTGATCTTATAAAACCTGATAGTAATATACCTTCTGAGGCTGTATTTAAGTTTCCCAATGGATTGCTTGATTATTTAAAAATAAATATAAAAGGCCAACCAACAATTACAACTACCCCCTTTCATGGTAATATTAAACTTCCTGATGATGCTGGTAGAGTTGAATTTGCTCTGCAGTGGTTAGAAAGTGGTGAAGGTTTTATCCATTCTTATTGTAATACCGTGCCTACTCCATCTGGTGGAACACATGAAAATGGGCTTCGCAACGCACTATCAAAGGGATTGCGTGCTTATGGTGAGATGACAGGTAATAAAAAAACCTCAATAATTACAGCAGATGATATAATGTCAGGTGCATCAATATTGCTCTCTGTTTTCATAAAAGATCCACAGTTTCAGGGGCAAACCAAAGAAAAACTGGTTAATAATGATGTTGCAAAACTTGTTGATTCGGCAATAAAAGACCATTTTGATTTATGGTTGTCTAAGGACCCTGCTTCTAGTACAAATCTTCTTAATGCATTAATCGAAAAAGCAGAAGAACGGCAACGACGCAAAAATGACCGCGCCACAGCGCGCAAAAGTGCTATTCGTAAGTTGCGCCTTCCTGGAAAACTTGCAGATTGTAGCATAAGCGATGCCAATGATACTGAGCTTTTTATTGTTGAGGGAGACAGCGCTGGAGGCTCTGCAAAACAAGGACGAGATAGAAAGACACAGGCAATTCTACCTTTGAGGGGAAAAATTTTAAATGTTGTTAGTGCTTCTAAAGATAAAATACGCGCAAATAATGAAATACAGGACTTAATTTTAGCCTTGGGCTGCGGATATGATAAAGATTTTGATATAAATAAATTGCGTTATGAACGCATTATAATAATGACTGATGCAGATGTAGATGGAGCACATATAGCAGCGCTTCTTGTTACTTTTTTCTATACACAAATGAAAGCATTAATCGATGAAGGTCACTTATTTATTGCTCAACCACCA
>JALTAZ010000001.1 GCA_027075555.1 Micavibrio sp. | reverse complement strand
CTGGCGGTATCATTGCTAAATCGGCTTTTAACCAACTATTTTTATCAGCCATAGACCGTGCCGATCGTTATGGAGAGCGCACATTCATCGTATTTATTGCCGTAAAAAATTATCAAGCTATCTATGAGGCCCAAGGTCCTTATGCCGCAGATTACATAGTAGCAAAACTATCGAAGTATCTAGTGCAACTACGCAGACAATCTGATATCATCGCACAAACAGAAGGCTTTGAATATGCGCTGCTATTGCAACGCCCCTTATATGAAACTGAGCCTAAAGAGGCCGCAAATCGTTTTGCCGAAGCCATTTCAAACTTTAATGATTTATTTGAAACTGATGGGATAGCTCCAGAAATAGAGGTTCAATTGATTGACCTTCCTGTAGGATCTCGCATTATTGGTCACAATATAACCAAAGAGCATATAAAAAGTTAGAAACAGGCTTTATAAATTACCTGCAAATTCATACACAGTTTTTATGGCACGTAGTTATACGATTTCTTGCCCTTGTTATATAATATTATTACAATTCCTGCATACTGCTTAAATCCTTAAATTTAATGTAACTATGTAGAAAACATATGTTTTTTCGTGCTTTTTGTGCAAAGAATTTTGCTGCTCTGTTTTTTGCTGCTCTCTTGTTTATCTTTCAAGGGATAGCTTATGGGGGTAATATTGCCCACTTTTCTTCAGGGGAAACTATTGAAATTACCGTTCAAGATGAGGAAAGCCTAAGTAATATATACTACATTGATGAAAATGGTTTTATCGACATGCCAATGATCGGCAAAGTTAAAGTTGCAGGTAAAACTCAATCAGAAATAAGAAAGCTAATATCTAATAGCCTTAAAAACGGCTATATTAAAAACCCCATAGTTGTTATCAAAGGTAAAAGCAGGCAAAGCGAAGAACCCAAAAAATCAGCAGGCAAAAAAGGCAAATCCATATATATAGTGGGAGCGATCAAAAACCCTGGATATTATGAGCTTCCACCTAATGCTTCTCATATATTAAATATTATTGCTATTGCTGGCGGTTACAATGAAACAGCCAATAAACAAGAATATGAGATTGTGCGTAAAATTAAAGATAAGCACTACCGCAAAAAAACCAAAAGCGGCACATTAGAATATATGGACGGTGATATAATAATTATAAAGGAGCGTTTTTAATTTAAAAAACGAATATCCTTATGAAAGATAATAAATCTACATTTCAACCAGATAAATCACAAAATATATCTTCTATTTTACAACGCAGGAAAATGAAGATAATTGGAGTGTTTCTGATATTATTCTCTATTTCTGCTCTTATTATCCAAAAGATTCCAAATCAATATAAGGCCAGCGCACAAATTTCCTTTAATGGAAAAGATGAAAGATTTATTGAAACACAAAAATACAATATAAAATCGCTATTATTAGCCAGACAAGTTGCATCAGCTCTTAACTTGTTACCTGTATCAGATATTGAAATAAATATACCAAGTAAAGAGCTAAGCTCTGATAAGTTTAAAACTTTAAACATCACTTATAATAATAAACCACAGCAACCCATATCACAAAAAGAAGCAGCCTTACTTCAAAAAATAATTAAACCGTTATCAATATATAATCCTGATAACTCTAATATTTTACAATTATCTTATGTAAGTAACTCTCCTAGGAAAGCTGAGGAAATTCTAGGATCATTTATAAAACACTATATTAAAGATATTAAAAACAAAACCGTCCAGTCCCAACAATATATATATAACCACGGTAAATGGAGCAATGAATTACAAGAAACGCTTAAAAAATTACAAAATAATCTTAATAACGCCATATATTTGGCTGATTCATTAAAAAAACAGAACCATCAACCGAAAATACCAATAAATAACAACCTGAAAGTACAAAAAATAGCATTAGAAAATATAATAAATAACCCCAAAACAGATAATCATGTTATTTCACTAATATATTTACTTAAAAATAAAGAAAATGAATATAACAAATTATCATTACGATACGGGGAAAAACACCCGAAAATCAAAGCTATAAAATCAGAAATTTCAAAGGTAAAACACGATATTGAACATTATAAAGAACAGGCTATAAAACAGGCAAAGACTGATCTGGAAAGAATAAATGCAAAAATTACTCTTGCAAAGAAGATTGATGAAAACGCGCAAATATACAACAATTCCAATAATAAAAATAAACACGATATTATCATTAAAGCAAATGCCGAAATAAATAATATTTTATATAAATTACAAAATGGTACTTATCTTCTTACAAAGCGCCACTTACAAAATAATGATATTCAAATTATATCTCCTGCGGTGGCTATAGAACGCCCAATATCACCTGATAGAACAAAATTAACCCTAATATCCTTTATATTTTCATTATTTACTGCATTTATTTTTGTTGTAATAATTGAGAAAATCAACAAAACATTCCTCACTGGGAAACAGCTTGAAACAGCCCTTAAGCAGCCATGCTACTCTCTTCTTCCTAAGTTAGAAAATAACAAAGATAAAATTATTGCCAATTATGTTATAGATAACCCTACATCTGATATAGCCGAGGCTGTGCGCAATTTACGCCTAAATATAAAACTAAATACCCATACAAAAAGCAAAAACACACAAGTTGTTATGCTAACCTCTTCAAAATCCAATGAAGGTAAAACAACATTAAGCACATGGCTTGGGCATCTTAGCGCAAAATCTGGTGAAAAAGTTGTAATAATAGATGCTGATTTAAGACAGCCACGGCTTCATAAAGCTCTAGGAACAGAAAACACTTTATCTTTGGTTGATTATCTTACAGGATCAGACAAACTTGAAAACATAATTGATAAAGATTTTTCTTCTGGCTTACACGCAATATATGGAAGGTCTGTTCCAGCGAACGCGCTCGATCTTATTTGCTCTCATAAAATGGCAGATTTGATCAAAAACCTTAAAAAAGATTATGATCTTATTATTATCGATACTCCTGCATGCATGGCAATCCCAGATGCACGTGCAGTGCAGCGTTACTGCGATTTATTGCTTTATATTGTGGCTTGGAATAAAACTCATAGAGAAGTTATCCACAATGGTATATCACAATTTATAAATTCCGAAACATCAGATATAGCAACGGTTTTGAGCAATATTGACGTAAAAAAACATGTCCAATATGGCTATGGTGATGTTATAAGTGATTATGGAATATATAAACCTGTTTAAAAATCACATATTATATATTCATGCGATTCGCGAACCCTCTCCATTCTAGGCGCGGGGCGTTTCTATTCATAGCCCTGTTTTCATGCCTTCAAATTACAATTGGCTTTTTTCTCATTAACGGGAATGGGCGCGATTCCGTTTTGTCTGATAAAAATATTCGATCTGCACAGCTAATTAGGTCAGAGATAATAAAAGGAAAATCCTATATAGCAGATGCAAAAACAATCATTAACCATAGTGATGATGTTATAAATGATGATGCTACGATTGACGAAGAGGCTTTCGCTTTCCTAGCAAATTCAATAGAGCCAGCAAATTACAATGAGAGCATAAAAAATAGCAAGTCAGAAAATAAATATGATATAGAAACTAAAAAACTAATAGAATCTCTAGCAACCCTATCCACCATAAATTATAGAGAAAAATAATGTCTTATTATTCTTCAAAACACCCCGGATTATATTTATATATGGCACTAGTAATAATAAGTGTTACAAGTTTCTTGTTCATCGATATGGGCGCGGCGCAAATTGGTATGCTGACCATTTTCTGGGGGATATTCACGGCTCTTAGAACTCTTACGCTATATGAAATTAGCGAACATTACGAAACCTACGCATATAATAGTGATGTTTCAAAAAACCATAACAGCCAGCCTTCCGCCCTTGCTTATGACCTTATGCACCGCATGAATGGCATACATAACATGAAACGCGGCATGCTCGCCCTATCTTGCCTACATGAAAGAACAATATTATGGTTTTTACTTGCTATGATATATATGACGTTTCAACTTCACACATTATCTTCAGAGCTTTCAAAAAGCGCTCTTATGGAAGATATGAGTATTTACTTTATAATTGGAGCAACTTTCTGGGCAGGGCAGAGCTATGCCTATAGCGCAAAAATATCACGCGTAATGTTGTTTATATTCTTAACCTTATTTTTGCTAAGCCTTGGCATATTAAAAAGCGATTTTTCCTTTGATATGTTTTATCCAGCCTTATTACAAACCAGTTTTTTAGATTTTGAAAATCCGCAAGTAATCCTGGTAATTTTAACATTATACAGCGTTGCAATATTACTTTTTGCGTTTGTACAAAATAATAAAAGCGCAGGAAATATCCTATTAGGAATTTGCCTTATTGCTTCGCTTTCTGCGCTCCATCTAATATTAGAGCCATCACGCCAAGCAAGTGCATTATGGATTTCTGGATGGAGTATGTTTGCCCTCTTCTGGGTACGCGCTTATGGCACTCGTGAAAAACGATATATTCTATATCAATGTGAATAGCTTGACATACTGAGAATATACTCCTATATTGGTAACTCAAATTACCGCAATTGTGTCTTCACCCCGCTTGTTAATTCATGCGGGGATTTTTATTTTATAAGGAGAAATTTACTATGACGACTTTATTACCTCAAGATTTAAACGATAATCCAATAGCTGCGCTACGTATGAAGCCCGGTAGAGCACACAAAATTACAATCGGCATAAATTCAACTAGAAACGCAAACGCATTTAACGATGATACGCAAATTATAAGCCTATACTCAGATGTTCCAGTCTATGTTGCTTTTGGTGATATTAATATTAATGCTACAACATCAGATCATTACTTACCCGCAGGGCTTTATTATGACGTATCAATCGGTGGAGATAAAAGCGCACATTACACTCATATAGCAGCCCTACAAGCTAGTGGCGCAGGAACACTATATATTTCCGAAAAAGAATAGTTAAAAATTATTATTAAATTTAATATCTAAGGGCGATATCTTCGCCCTTGGCTTTAGACTTGACTATGACCTTAATTTTACGATTTTTATATTTATTTGAAATGTTAAGTTCTTTCACGCAAAGCAGTTATTATCGTTCCATCATCAAGGTAATCAAGCTCTCCGCCAACTGGTACGCCATGCGCAAGATGGGATATTTTTACCCCCAACGGGTTAAGATAATCATAAATGTAATGCGCAGTTGTCTGCCCATCTACTGTTGCACTCAGGGCAAGTATTACCTCCTCCAGATTACCCTCATCCCCTTTTACACGCTCTAACAATTTATCAATGTGCAAATCCTGCGGTCCTATACCATCAAGAGCGCAAAGCAATCCACCAAGCACATGATAACCACCCTTAAATGCGCCTGTGCGCTCTATTGCCCAAACATCACTAACCTGTGCAACTACACAAATTTGTGTTTTGCTGCGCTTATTATCGCAACAAAGAGAGCATGGATCTACCATGTCTAAATTACCACAAATCCTGCAATTCTTTACATTTTCAGCAGCATCTTGCAGCGCATGTGCCAAAGGCATCATCAAGCTGGCGCGCTTTGATAATAAATGCAAAGCAATACGCCGCGCCGAGCGATTACCAAGCCCAGGAAGATTGGAAAGCAAGCGCACTAAATGCTCTAAAGGACCATCATTATTCATTTTAAGGAAATATCCTATATTTAATACTAATAATCTCTATATTACTCATAAAAATTTAATCATTATAACTGGGTTTTTTATTCTTCTTTTTAGGGTCAATATAACGAAAAAGATTTTTATCTAATTTTATTCCGGTTTTAAGATAGAACAGCTCAACTTCGGTAATCATATTTTGCGCGTCAATCACTCGCCATTTCTTAAGCTCAAAGGGGTCTTTGCTAAAAGCAAAAGTTATAGATCCCGCATCAGGCTCATCGGCTTGAACCACCTTAATTTGCAACAAGCCGGCCGCCCATTTTGCATCTTTAACAATCAAATCATCGGTAAATGAGAAATTTTTGCGTAAAAAAAAGTTCGCCAAAGTCGTTTTTATGGGTGCATTCGTCTGTTCCTCAAGCTCCGCATCGTAAAAATAGATAAATAATCCATCAGCGACAACAAAATTCTCAATTGGTGGATCATAGTCAAAACGCAACTTTCCCGGGCGGCTGAGATAAAATGTCCCAACAAGCTGTGTTCCACCATGGGTGGTTTGCACAAAGCGCGCCCTAGCAGTTTTCATGTCTTGCAAATATTTTTCCGCACGCTCTATATCCT